>JBBQLG010000024.1:0-52363 GCA_038327655.1 Cytophagales bacterium | reverse complement strand
CATGGCCGACCGGCGTCGGCAGCAGGTCAGCCCGCTCGGGTTTTTGTTTGCGGCCAACAATTTCAATCAGTTGGTAGCCCGGTACCGCTACCTGAAGCAGTATTCCGACGCCCGGCAGAGCCAGAAAAAGCAGATGGAGGCCGTACAAATCCAGCTCATCGAGAAACGGACCGCCACCGAACGCAAACGCCGACAGGAACAAAACACGCTGACGGCGAAGGTAAGCGAGAGCAAGAAATTAGAAAACCTTCAGGAAGATCAGAGCAAAGTCGTGCAGGAGCTGGGGCAGAAAGAAACCGAACTGCGCACCGAACTGGCCGAAAGCCGCCGGTCCATCGCCCGCTTGGAGTCGATGATTACCCGGCTGATCGAGCGCGAAGCCCGCGAACGAGCCGCCCGCGAACGCCTTGAACGTATCCGGCTGGCGAAACTCGAAGCCGACCGGAAAGCCGCCGCCGAAAAACGCCGGCTCGAAGCCGTTGTCGCCACAGCCGCGGCTGCGGCTGCCGCCGAAAAAGCCGGTAAGCCCGCTCCGCCCCCGGTTGTGCCCGCCCCCGAACCGGAAAAGCCCGAACCCGTCCGGGCCGATGCCCGCAACAACAATAACCTCAACGACGCTGAAGAAGCCTTGGCCTCGTCGTTTACGGCGTCGCGGTCGCGGTTGCCCTGGCCGGTGCAGCACGGGTTTATCTCGGAACAGTTTGGCATTCATCCGCACCCGGTACTGAAAGGCCTGAAAATATCCAATCCCGGCATCGACATTCAAACCAACGCCGGTGAGTCGGTGCGGGCCGTGTACGACGGTATTGTCCGCGATGTGCAGTACATGCAGGGCAGCAACAATGTGGTGGCCATTCAGCACGGCGACTATTTCACGGTCTACGCCAACTTGCGTTCGGTATCGGTGCGGGCAGGACAGCATATCAAGGCCCGCGAACCCATCGGCGTGGTGTCGACCAGTGCCAGTGGCGTGTCCGAACTGCAATTCCAGATCTGGAAAGAATTCACGAAGCTTAACCCGGCTACCTGGCTGGTAGGGCGGTAGGGCACAGTTCGTAGTTTATGGTTCGTAGTTTGTAGTTTTGGTAGCGAAATACTGTACGCCGGGTTGCAACGACTACCCAGCGCAGCCAATGACAAACAATAAACCACAAACCGGACTCATGTCTGTTCATAATCCCGATCTCAAGCGCGTTACGACGCATACGCTCCAGGAGTTAAAAAATAAAGGCGAGAAAATTTCGGCACTCACAGCCTACGATTATTCGATGGCCCGCGTGGTCGATGCCGCCGGCGTAGAAGTGATCTTAGTGGGCGATTCGGCCTCGAATGTCATGGCCGGGCATGAAACAACGCTGCCCATCACGCTCGACCAGATGATTTACCACGCCGGTTCGGTGGTGCGGGGCGTCAAACGGGCGTTAGTCGTGGTCGATCTGCCGTTTGGCTCGTATCAGGGCAATTCGTCTGAAGCCCTGCGGTCGGCCATTCGCATCATGAAAGAGTCGGGTGCCCATGCCGTCAAAATGGAAGGCGGCATCGAAATTCGCGAATCCATTGTGCGGGTGCTGAGTGCGGGCGTTCCCGTGATGGGGCACCTCGGCCTGACTCCCCAATCCATTTATAAGTTTGGCACCTATGCCGTTCGCGCCAAAGAAGAAGCCGAAGCGCAGAAGCTCATGACCGATGCGAAGATGCTCGAAGACATTGGCAGCTTTGGCGTGGTGCTCGAAAAAATTCCGGCCGCACTCACCAAACAGGTATCCGAGAGCCTGACCATCCCTACCATCGGCATTGGTGCCGGACCGGACGCCGACGGCCAAATCTTAGTGATTCACGACCTGCTGGGCATCACTCAGGAGTTTAAGCCCCGGTTTCTGCGCCGGTACGCCGACCTGAATACCATTATGAACCAGGCCATTGCGCATTATGTCGATGATGTGAAGGGGAGGCAGTTTCCGAACGAGAACGAAGCGTATTGAGTTACTAGTAACGAACCGATCCTGTCGCGGAGATAGCAACGGGTTACAGCTATGAAAAAGACCAAAGGCTTCCAGGTAGTCTACGAAGACAATCACCTGCTCATTGTCAATAAAGAACCCGGCCTGCTGGTGCAGGGCGACCGCACCGGCGACGTGACGCTGCTGGATCTACTGAAGGATTACGTCAAAGTCACGTACAACAAACCCGGCGATGTATTTCTGGGAACCGTACACCGGCTCGACCGGCCCGTAAGCGGCTTGGTCGTCTTTGCCCGCACATCGAAGGCACTGGAGCGGATGAATGAAATTTTCCGCAAGCGGCAGGTGCAAAAAACCTACTGGGCTGTTATCCGGCGCAAGCCCCCAAAAGATGCCGATAAACTGGTAAACTGGCTGGTGAAAGACGAAGTCAAAAATCAGGTAACGGTGTACGACGAAGAAGTGGCCGGGTCGCAGAAGGCGGAGCTTTCGTACCGGTTACT
The DNA here is from genome assembly GCA_038327655.1 of Cytophagales bacterium. GTDB lineage: Bacteria > Bacteroidota > Bacteroidia > Cytophagales > Spirosomataceae > JBBQLG01. The sequence continues at coordinate 49,899 of JBBQLG010000024.1, read as the reverse complement.
CGGCAAGATCAACGAACATTACCTGCTGGAGGTGAACCCGATCACCGGTCGACCGCATCAGATTCGGGCGCAGTTGGCCCACATAGGGTGCCCCATCCGGGGTGACGTGAAGTATGGCTATGACCGGCCTACCCCCGATAAGAAAATTTACCTGCACGCCCGGCGGCTGTACTTTTTGCACCCGGTAAAGCAGGCCGGGGCGCCAGACCGACCGCTCATCTGTAAAGCGGGCGTGCCGAATGATCCGTTCTGGGAGGAATTTCTGGAACTCGACGACCGGGAGGACTACAAAGACAAGAACCTGGACTTTATCCACTAAAACGGAAAAAGCCGTGCGGAATCAGCTTCCGGCACGGCTTTTTTGATTTCCGGTGGGTTCGCTACACATCGGCCTGTACGTTTGCGTCTGGATTCGGCACAACATCAATCCAGAACTGATCGAGTACGCGCTCTACCATCTGGAAGGCTCCGCGCAATGCCCCAAACAAAATACAGAGTGGCAAGATAATGGGCAGAAAAAACACCCATTGTAGAAACATGTACAGCCGAATACTTTTCATACCTATCAGATTGTGGGTTAACAAAAGTGACAATTGGTGTCAATCAATTTAACTAATGCAAATGCCTCCTGCAAGACGAATATGCTTTACCTTTCGATAATCAAATTTAACCTTGTTTAGATACCATAACAAGACAAACTTGTAAAAAATTTTAGTTTACGGCTTGGCATCCAATTAAACATAAGTCTGTTGGTAGCAAACAAAAGTAAAAAGGGGTACCACATTTTTAATTTAGGGTAGTCTAAAAAAATATTTAAAATCGCTTAAACAATTAATCTGTTCTGTTACTTTTATACGTAAATCCGTCGACAGCAACGGCGGATCATTACGCACCAAACCATTTATCCTACTCCGTTTGAACCATGCGGACCTGCTACTTGACCAGTCTGTTCAGCCTGATGGGCGTACTCACCGCGCAGGCGCAGCAAATTTCTGGCACGGTATCCGATCAGGCTACAGGTCAGGCACTTAGCGGAGTCACAATTTACGTACCAGAAATTAAAAAGGGAGCGGTCACAGATACGGCCGGTCATTACCAACTCACCACTTTACTATCCGGCAGCTATTTTATCGAAGTCCGGTTTCTGGGTTATAAAGCACAAACCCGGCGCATTCGCTTTTCGGGTGACACGCCGACGATTACCAACTTCCAGCTCAGTAGTGATGTCTCCCAACTCAGCGAAGTCGTGGTGACAGGGGTTACGCGCAACTCCGAAATCCGTAAAAGTCCGGTTTCCATTGCCGTCATCAGCAAGAAGGAAATGGACCTCAACGTGAACAATAACATCGTTGATGCAGTGCTCAAGGGTGTTCCGGGGCTGAGTGCGGTCACGACAGGCCCGAATATTTCAAAACCCTTCATCCGGGGCTTAGGCTATAACCGGGTACTGACGCTCTACAACGGCGTTCGGCAGGAAGGGCAGCAGTGGGGTGACGAACACGGGGTTGAAATCGACCAGTACGGTATCGAACGGGCCGAAGTCGTAAAAGGACCGGCCAGTTTGATTTACGGCTCCGACGCCATTGCGGGCGTTATTAATTTTATTCCCATCACGCCAAAATTCACCAACGGCCATATAAAAGGTGATTTTCAGACCGAGTACCACACCAACAATGGCATGACCGGTACCACGCTGGGTCTGCTACAAAATACCAACAAACTGAAGTGGACGTTGCGAGGGTCCATAAAAAAAGCAATGGCCTACCAGAACCGCTACGACGGCCGGGTGTACGGCACGGCGTTTAACGAACTTAATTTTTCGGGAATGCTCGGCATCGACAGAACGTGGGGGTCGAGCTACGTCTACGCCACGGCTTACGAGAATTTGCAGGAAATACCCGACGGCAGCCGCGATTCGCTCAGCCGGAAATTCACCCGGCAGGTGCAGGAATCGGGAAACGATGACATTAAAAATCGTCCGGTGGTGCCGGATGCGGAGTTGCGGTCGTACAGCATCAACCCCCTACACCAGCACATTCAGCATTACCGGATCTATGCGCGCAACCGGCTCGTAATCGGCAAGGGTGAACTAACGGGCATTGTTGGTCTCCAACAGAGTGTCCGGCGCGAATACAACCACCCGACTTTGCCCGAACAGGCCGGTTTATACGTGGTACTGAATACACTGAATTACGACCTGAAATACAACTTCCCCGACTGGAAAGGCGTGGAAGCTACGCTGGGGGTGAACGGCATGTCGCAGCACAATCAACACCGGAACGGCACTGATTTTCCGATTCCGAACTACCGGCTGTTCGACATTGGATCGTATGTGTTTCTAAAAAAGTCGCTGGGCCGGGCCGAGGTCAGCGGGGGCATCCGGTACGACACGCGGGCCTGGAACTGGGGTGATTTTTACGTGCGCACCAATCCAAAAAATGGTTTCGGCCAGCCGACGTTCGCGCCGGACACGGCCGGAGCTACACTCCAATTTCCGTCTTACCGGAAAACCTTCACGGGTATGTCGGGCAGCATCGGGCTAACGTATAACCTCTCGGAACGGGTACTGCTGAAGACGAACCTGGCGCGGGGCTACCGGGCACCCAACATCACCGAGATCGGGTCCAACGGTCTCGATCCCGGTGCGCACATCGTTTACCTCGGCAACCGGAACTTCAAGCCGGAGTTCAGCCTACAGGCCGATGTTGCGTTTCTGGCCAACCTGCTTGCCTGGGACATCAGCGTGGAGTTATTCACCAACACCATTCAGAATTACATTTACCAGGCCCGGCTCTACGACGCCAACAACCGGCCGGTGGTGATTGTGCCGGGCAATTTTACGTATCAATACCAGCAGTCGAAAGCGCATTTGTACGGCACGGAACTGTCGGTCAACTACCACCCGCCCGGTCTGAGTTGGCTCGCGGTCAACAACAGCCTGTCGTTTATCCGGGGCCTGAACCTGAATGACAAGCTAATCGACCTCAACGGCGATGCTGCCCGTTACCTGCCATTCATCCCCCCGCTTCACACCCGGTCGGAGCTGCGAGCGACGGTGAGCCGACAGGTGGGGCCGTTCACCAACGCCTACGCCCGCGCCGAAGTAGACGCTTACGGCGATCAGGCTAAATTTTACGGTGTCGACCAGACCGAGACCTTTACGGCGGGGTATGCCTTGCTGAATGTAGGCTTTGGAAGCGGCATCAGCAACGGGAATGGCCGCGAGGTTGTCCGGTTGTTTTTTCAGATGGATAACGTCTTCGACAAGGCGTATCAATCGCACCTGAACCGGCTGAAGTATTTCGAGTACTACGCGGCATCCCCCACCGGCCGGTCGGGAATCTTCAACATGGGCCGGAATTTCAGCGCAAAAATCATTGTGCCCTTCTGAGGATTTTTCGGCCGGAAAAACGTTACAAAAACAGGGACAATCTGGTGATACGTACTGTATTTTCGGGTTGAAAACGCCCGTTACCCCCCGTTTTATCGTAACTTGGATACCCTTTCCCGGCTGACCGACTGCTTACTATGTTAAACATAATCCAACTGCTGCCCGACTCGATTGCCAACCAGATTGCGGCTGGTGAGGTGGTTCAGCGGCCGGCATCGGTGGTAAAAGAATTGATGGAAAACTCCGTCGACGCGCAGGCGAAGTCCGTTCAGTTAGTGGTGCGCGATGCGGGCCGGACGCTCATTCAGGTGATCGACGACGGTTTGGGGATGTCCGAAACCGACGCCCGGATGAGTTTCGAGCGGCATGCCACCTCTAAAATCCGTACCTCGGATGACCTGTTCCGCATCAAAACAATGGGTTTCCGGGGTGAAGCATTAGCCTCCATCGCGGCCGTGGCGCAGGTAGAGATGCGGACACGGCGACGCGATGCCGACGAACTGGGTACGCTGATTCGGATGGAGGGATCAGAGTTGAAAACGCAGGAACCCATTACCTGTCTGCCCGGCACGAACCTGCTCATTAAGAACCTGTTCTTTAACGTACCCGCCCGGCGTAATTTCCTGAAATCCAACTCGGTGGAGATGCGGCACATTCTCGATGAGTTTCAGCGGATTGCGCTGGCTCATTCGGACGTTGCGTTTTCGCTGTACCACAATGATCAGGAGATTTACAATTTGCAGGCCGTTAAACTCAGCCGCCGGATTGTGGATATGTTCGGCAAAAACTACCGCGAGCAACTGGCGTTCTGTGAGGAGGAAACGCCCTACGTGAAGGTCCACGGATACATCGGCAAGCCCGAATCGGCCAAGAAAGCGCGGGGCGAGCAGTTTTTCTTCGCCAATGACCGCTTTATCAAACACAATTACCTGCACCACGCGGTGATCGGTGCCTACGACGGCACCCTGCCCGACAACAGCCACCCCTTCTACGTGCTGTTTATCGAGATTGATCCGTCGCACATCGACATCAACATTCACCCGACTAAGACCGAAATTAAATTCGACGACGAACGCTCGGTGTACGCCATTGTGATGGCCGCCGTTAAAAAAGCCATCGGCGTGTACAACCTGTCGCCACCGCTCGATTTCGATGGGAACGTCAACTTTCTGGAGAATCCACGTCCGGGTGGTGCCCCTTCCCGTTTAACCGAACGGTCGGCAACTGAATCGAAACCGGCTTCGCCCCGTCCGATGGCACCGGCCTGGTCGAGCGATCAGTCGGGTTTTGCGGCCACCGTTCCCCGTAAACCGGCACCCACCGAATGGCAACCGATGTACGAAGGATTAGACACCTTTAAGACCGTACCTACCGGCGAGCCAAATCAGCCCAATGCATCAACCGATTGGCTGCGTCAGTTCGACACCGATGCCAAACCAATCGCGACGGCACAAGCTGTTACGGTGGGCAGTCTGGCCAATGTACTCACCGAGTCACACGCGCCCGAGGAGTTTGACGAGCAGAATATTGTTCAGATTCAGAACCGCTATTTAGTGGCACCCGTCAAGTCGGGGATGCTGCTGATTGATCAGCGCGGAGCCTACGAACGTATTTTGTACGACCAGTTTCATGCGGCCCTGACCAAGCGGGACGGCGCGTCGCAGCAACTGCTGTTTCCAAAAACGGTAACGGTGATGCCGGTCGATTTTCAGTTGGCCCTCGACATGCGCGACGAACTAACCAGTCTGGGGTTTCAGTTCGATGAACTGGGGCAGCACACGTTCGTGATTCGGGGCGTACCGGCTTTGACGACGGGCGAGAGCGAAGAAGACCTGTTTGCCAACCTGCTGGCCCAGCTCCGCGAGGACACGGGACGGCTTAAGCTGGCCCGGCCCGAAGCCCTGGCGCGGTCACTGGCCCGTCGGTCGGCGGGGCGGCACCTGAACCGGCTCAGCGGCCCGGAGCGGAAAGCCTTAGTGGATCAGTTGTTTGCCTCGGCCAACCCCAGTTACACCCCCGGTGGTGAACCGATTACGAGTGTGTTAACGTTGGATAAGATCGGCGGACTATTTAAATCCTGAGTAGTTATTCTCTGTAAATTGCTGAACCTGATATGATGCTTACGCCGGTTGTCCGCGCCATTCTGATCCTGAATGTCCTGGTTTTTTTTGTTACGAATGAATCAGTGATCCAACGGTTCGGGCTGCACTCGTTTCTGTCGGATGAGTTCAATCCGATTCAGTTGCTTACCCACATGTTTATCCACGCCGGGCTGGGCCATATTTTCAGTAACATGATTGGGCTGCTCGTATTCGGCCCGATGCTGGAGCGGGCCTGGGGACCGCAGCGATTCACGTTTTTCTATTTTTTCTGCGGTCTTGGCGCGGCTCTGCTTTTTTCGGGTATCAACTACTACGAAATGCAGGATATATACAAGACAGTGAGTACCTACCGGGCCGATCCAACGCCCGATGGTTTTCTGGCTTTTGTGACACAACACGCTGGTTCTTACTACGATCAGATGGAAGCGTTTATTGATAAGTACCAAAGTCAACCACGTAATCAGTCGTTCATTGACGGAAGTCTGCAAATTGTAAACAGAATCTATGGCAGGCAGGTTAATGAACCAATGGTAGGTGCGTCGGGGGCTATTTTCGGCGTAATCATGGGATTTGGCCTGTTATTTCCGAATACGCAGTTATTTCTCTTATTTCCGCCTATACCGGTTAAAGCTAAATACCTCGTTATTTTTTACGGAGCCTACGAACTCTATTCGGGTATTCAGCGGTCACAAAGCGATAATGTGGCCCATTTTGCGCATATTGGGGGTATGCTCTTTGCATTTATTCTGATAAAGTATTGGGAGATCCAACGAAAAACTTTTTACTGAGCGATGAGCGGATTGTTCGACGATTTTCGGTCTGAATTCAACAAGCCCAACAATACGTTGGTGCAATTGATATTGGTGAATACGGTTATCTTTCTGACGGTGCTGTTGATGTATATCATCTTCAACATGTCGCAGAAACCGGAGTATTATGCTTTTGCGATCAACCAGTTAGCCCTGCCAGCCTCGGTCGGCGAATTTCTGCACCGCCCCTGGACGCTGATTACATACTTCTTCACGCACGAAGACATCTGGCACATCCTGTCCAACATGCTGTTTCTGTACTGGTTCGGACGGCTGGTAGACGAATACCTGGGGAGTCGGAGGTTGGTGAGTCTGTACATGCTGGGTGGCCTGGCGGGTGGTCTGGCCTACATGTTCATTTACAACCTGGTGCCCTACTTTCAGACGGCGGTGGCGGGTTCGCACATGATTGGCGCGTCGGCTGCTGCTTTTTCGGTAGCGGTTGGGGCGGCTACTCTGCTGCCAAACTATACCTTTCACCTGCTGCTGATCGGGCCGGTTCGTATTAAGTACATCGCCTTCTTCTTTATCATTCTGTCGCTCGCGCAGTCGGTCGGGCAAAACGCCGGGGGGCATCTGGCCCATCTGGGGGGTGCCTTAACGGGTTTTCTGTTCATCAAACTCCTCCAGAACGGCAATGATCTGGGTCGGCCGATCTATTGGGTGATGGACGGCTGGGTCAGTCTCTTCCGCACGAAACCCGCCGTAAAGGTCTCGTACAAGCAGCGAAGCAGCACTCAGCCAGCCAGCACCTACGCAACCGCAGGGGCATCGTCTTCGGCGGTTTCGGTGCCCGACCAAGACGAAATTGATGCCATCTTAGACAAAATCTCCCGCTCGGGCTATGAGAGCTTAACCCGCGAAGAGAAGCAAAAGCTTTTCCGGGCCAGTCAGCGAAACAGTTAACATTTCGGGGATTAAGTTGCAGATTCCGGCCCTGAAAGCCGGAATCTGCCGTTTAGTAGCTGTTCAGCCTGATTACATGCCCTTCTACAGGCCATTGTCTCCCTGAAATGTAGTAGCTTCGCTCCCTTAAACGACTGGCGCAACAACCTGAAACATAAAGTAATTACGATTTGTTGTTGCCACACAGACACTTCCTGTTGTCAGCTATGCTTATTACCCCCGGCAAACTGTTAGCCACCATCAACACCCCCGACGACCTTCGCCGACTCGATAAAAGCAGCCTGCTGCAAGTTTCTGACGAGCTACGCCAATACATCATCGACAGCGTATCGGTTTACGGAGGCCACTTTGGGGCCAGCCTGGGCGTTGTTGAACTGACCGTTGCCCTCCACTATGTATTCAATACGCCCGACGATCAGTTGGTCTGGGATGTCGGGCATCAAGCCTACGGCCACAAAATTCTGACCGACCGGCGCGACCGCTTTCACACCAACCGTTTTTACAAAGGGATTTCCGGTTTTCCGAAACGGAAAGAAAGCCCGTACGATGCCTTTGGTGTCGGGCATTCCTCCACGTCGATTTCGGCCGCATTGGGCATGGCGATGGCGTCGCAGTTGCAGGGTAATTTCACGCGCAACCACATTGCTGTAATCGGCGACGGGGCTATGACCGCCGGGGAGTCCTTCGAGGGCATGAACCATGCGGGTGATACCAATACCAACCTGCTGATTATTCTGAACGACAACTGCATGGCGATTGACCCCAATGTGGGCGCGCTGAAGCAGTACCTGACCGATATTACCACCTCACATACCTACAACCGGGTAAAGGATGAAGTCTGGAACCTGCTCGGTAAAGTAAGCAAGTTTGGCCGCAGTGCGCAGGAAATCGTCTCGAAGGTCGAAGGAGCCATTAAAACGTCGGTGCTGAAACAAAGCAACCTGTTCGAGTCGCTGAACCTGCGTTATTTCGGTCCCGTCGATGGTCATGACATCGACCATCTGGTCAGTGTGTTGAATGACCTCAAAGACATTCCCGGCCCCAAAATTCTGCATTGCGTCACGACGAAAGGTAAAGGCTTCGGTCCGGCCGAAAAAGATCAGACCAAGTGGCACGCGCCGGGCCTGTTTGATAAAGTGACCGGCGAAATCAAGAAAAAAGTATACGACCGGCCGCAACCGCCCAAATACCAGGACGTATTCGGTAATACATTGGTTGAACTGGCGGAGCAGAACCCGCGCATTGTGGGGGTTACGCCTGCCATGCCGTCCGGCTCGTCGATGAATATTATGATGAAGGCCTTCCCCGAACGGGCATTCGACGTGGGCATCGCCGAGCAACATGCCGTTACGTTTTCGGCCGGGATGGCCACGCGGGGTGAGATCGTGTTCTGTAATATCTACTCTACGTTTATGCAACGCGGGTATGATCAGGTCATTCACGATGTCTGCATTCAGGAATTGCCTGTTGTGTTCTGCCTTGACCGCGCCGGGTTTGCCGGGGCCGACGGACCCACGCACCACGGCGCGTACGACATGGCGTTTATGCGGTGTATCCCGAACATGATCGTTTCGGCCCCCATGAACGAGCAGGAACTCCGCAACCTGATGTTTACGGCCCAATCCGATACTATTCAACAGGGCAAGCGGGCGTTCACCATTCGTTACCCACGGGGCGAAGGCGTCATGCCTGACTGGAAAACGCCGTTGGAACTGGTTGACATTGGTAAAGGCCGACTCGTTCAGGACGGTGAAGGCGTGGCGATTCTGACCATTGGCCACATTGGTAACGCTGCTATTCAGGCCACTGAACTCCTGGCGAAAGAAGGCATTACCCCCGCCCACTATGACATGCGTTTCGTAAAACCATTAGATCAAGCCATGCTACACGAAATTTTTCAGCGGTTCGACCGGGTGTTGACCGTGGAAGATGGTTGCGTGATGGGTGGCTTTGGCAGTGCCATTCTCGAATTCATGGCTGAACATGGCTACATGGCCCGCCTGAAACGATTGGGCATCCCCGATGCGGTAATCGAACACGGCGAGCAGTTTGAGTTGCAGCGCGAATGTGGTTTCGACGCCGATGGGATTGCCCGTTCCGTGCGGGAGTTGCTGTTTGCCGGACGAACGGTAACGGTTTAAGAAATAACTTTTTCTTTCAGCAGGATTGCCAACTTGAAGCAGGGCTAACCCGTCCGGCCCTGAGTCGGCAATCCTGTCTTTTTTAGTAGCAGTTTTATGAACGTTTTCAAATTTGGCGGGGCGTCGGTGCGCGATGCGGCCGGGGTTCGCAATCTGGCCCAAATCACAAAAAATCAGGGAAACGGTGATGCCGTTGTCGTGGTATCAGCCATGGGAAAAACGACCAATGCGCTGGAAGAGGTCGTCCGCCTGTACTGCAATGGTCAGACGGCGGAAGCCATTGAACGCTGGCAACTCGTTCATACTTATCACCAGATCATTATTCAGGATCTGGCGGGCGACTTTACAGCGGTTAATGAGACGTTTGCCTACGGGCTGACGGTCTTGAGCCAGCCGCCCGTAGGCACCGACGATCAGGTCTACGATCAATTGGTGGCACTCGGCGAAGTGATCTCTACCCAAATCATTGCCGCTCACCTGACAGCAACGGGATTACCCACGCACTGGACCGACGCCCGGCAACTTATTCAAACCGATGCCACTTACCGGGAGGGCCGCGTGGACTGGTCTGCCACCGAAACGGCCATTCGACAGTATCGGGCTGAGGTTCCGGGCAAAATTCTGGTGACGCAGGGGTTTATTGGCCGGACGCCGGATGGCTACACCACTACGCTGGGCCGGGAAGGATCGGACTACACGGCGGCCATATTTGCGTATTGCTTGGATGCTGACAGCGTCACGATCTGGAAAGACGTACCCGGTATGCTCAACGCCGACCCCAAGTATTTCGACGATACGGTGCTGCTGGAGAAACTGACCTACCAGGATGCCATCGAACTGGCGTACTACGGCGCGACGGTCATTCACCCCAAAACCATCAAGCCGCTGCAAAACAAGGCGATCCCGCTCTATGTCCGTTCGTTTCTACAGCCACAGCAACCGGGTACCGCGATTGGCCCATTCGAAAAGAATAAGGCGATTCCCTCGTTTATTTTTAAGGTTGATCAGTGGCTCATCTCCCTGCACCCGAACGACTTTTCGTTCATTGCCGAGGAGAACCTGAGCCTGATTTTTGGGCAGTTTGCGCAGGCGGGCGTGAAGATCAACCTGATGCAGAACACAGCTATCAGCTTCACTGTAGCCGTAGATAGCAACCCGGACAAACTGCCCAAACTACTCGACCGGCTGAAACAGGATTTTCGGGTGAGCTACAACGAAGGGCTGGAACTGATTACGATCCGGTATTACAACCAGCAAACCATCGACCGGGTATTACCAAACAAAAAACTGTTGCTGGAGCAGAAAAGCCGCAACACCGTGCAGTTAGTGGTGAAGGATTTGGGGTAAAGGCCTGACGTTAATCCAGTTGTATCAGGCCTCGGTTTCAACCGGGGTATTGGTGGAAGCGGTGGTTTGTTCGGGCAACGGTTTCAACGGTTTTCGTCAACAAACCGTTGAAACGGTTAAAAATTGGTTTACTGCCCATCAACTAAGTCCCACGATTGAAATCGTGGTCTGATATTACCCCTAAAATTTCGGGCAGGGCAGGCGTTTGTCTTTGCGTTTGATGCGGTTGCGGCCTCCTTCGGGACGGTCGAAGGTGTACGACATCGAGATTTCGTGCGAACCGCCACTACCAAAGCCAAGCGTCGAAATGGTAGCATCGTAGCTGTAGCCGATGGAGAAGTTATCCTGCCGGAAGCCGATCAAACCGGCAATGGCGTCGTGGTTGTTGATGTTCTGCTCGTATTTTTTAATCGGCAAACCCCGGTACCACAAACCAAACGTGATGGGCGAATAAGTGAAATAGGCCCCTACATCCAACTGATCGTATTTGCCCTGAAACTTATACAGCACAGCGGGCGAGATACTGATCTCCCGGTTCATCTCGTCGCCCAACCCCGTAATACCATCCAGCGGGATGCGAAGCCCGGCGTGAATACTTCCTTTCATGGGTAACCGGCTGGGTGCTCCCGCAAAAAGTGCCTGATTGGGCTGGTTAATGTGCGAGACGGCCAGCCCCGCCCAGAACCAGTCCGAATAAACCAATCCGCCCGTCGAAAAATCAAGGTATTTGCTGTTGGGCGCGTTCTCGGTTGCGGGGTCGATGGTGACGGGCGAGATGCTTCCTCCTGAACCCGTGTAGTTATAGATCAGCCCGTAATAGTTGACGCTGCGGTTCACGTACGAGCCTTGCAGTCCCAGCCGCACGAACGTATTTTCGGATACCTGGATCTGGTACGAGTATTGCAAACCAATGTCTGTTGATTTGATACGTCCCTGCCCCTGATTGTCATTCACGATCAGCAGACCGATGCCGCTGTTGTATTTCGAAATATAATGATCCACGCCGAGGGAAGTCGTAACGTAGTCGGTCAGGCCGGGCCACTGGTTTCGGTAGTTGAGGGTGACGCGGGGCGCTAAGGCCGATCCAGCAAAGGCCGGATTCAGGTATTGCGGAGCCGCGTAAAATTGCGTGAACTGCGGGTCCTGCGCCCGTAAAAAATGCCCGGTCAGGAGGATTAGTCCTGCGATTATAGATCTCTTGCCCATCTGCTTTGAGTTTGCAACAAAATTCCGGCCAAATGCGTATAAAGTCAGCACAGGCAGGGCCATAAAATCGATTAAATGTGGGTGGCCAACAACGGTAAAGCGGGGGCTTCAGGCATGAAATTTTACCGATTCTGCTTCGTTAATACTAACGTAATGTCGGTACTGCCTGTTATGCAGGAGGCTGAAAATAAGAAGACGGCTCTTTTTTCTTCGTTCATGAATCACGGTATAAAAAGTATACGCTGGGCGGTCACCTGCATGGCGCTCTGGGCGGTGATCGGCCTGACCAACGGCTGGGCGCAGACAGGTCAGCTACCACCTAAAATTAGTGTAAGCAATACATGTGTTCCGAATCCAAATCAGGAATGCAAGTCAGACTCTACTCAATTTACTGATTCAACCACCACAGCGACCGCCTGGTCGTGGGATTTTGGCGACGCAGGCGGCAGTCCGGCAACAACGCGCATAGCCAGTCACCTCTATAAAACGCCGGGCGTTTATACCATCACACTGACCCGAACGCTGGCAAATGGAAAAAAAGAGGCCGTCCCTCCTTTCTCCATAACAATAGGCAATCGGCCGCAGTCTTTTCCCATGTGGCGGTCCGATACAACTATCTGTAAAGGACAATCAATAGTTCTTGACCCCTATCCGAGTGGTGCTCCACAAGGCCTTCGATACAAATGGTATCCCAAGGGCGACACAACCCAGACGCTGAAAGTAGATAGTTCGGGCTGTTACTCGGTTGAGGCCATCAATGCAGCCGGCTGTTCGTATCAGGACCGGATCAATGTAGACGTTTGTGGGGAGAAGAAAGGCTCGCAGGGGGCCAAGTGGTATTTTGGCAGCGGGGCCGGTCTGGAGTTTAACAACGGGGCACCCAAGCCCTTAGACGATGGCAAACTCAACACGCTGGAAGGCTCATCGTCCATCGCCAATTCCAAAGGCGTACTGTTGTTTTACTCGGACGGTATCACCATTTACGACAAGGATGGCAAGCCGATGAAACTTATTATAGCGGGGCCGCCGAGAGATACCATTCAGGCTGTTTTGGGCGGTAGCCAGAAGTCTACGCAGTCCGCCCTGATTGTACCCAAACCCACCTGCCGGGGTTGCGAATACCTGTATTACGTCTATACCACGTCGGAAATTCGCGGCACCAAGCAACTGACCTACAGCATTGTAGACTTGCGGGAGAACAAAGGCAAAGGAGCCGTCGTTGCCCAGAATATCCCCGTCAGCAGTGTCCCCAGCACCGAGCAATCGGCATCGGTTCGCAACGACCGCGACACCACGTACTGGGTACTCACGCACGATTTCGGCACGAACTGTTACCGGGTCAACCACCTCACGCAGAACACGTTAAAAGAAGAGAAGCAGTTTTGCGTTGGCCCTAAAACCGATACGCTGACCAATGCGGAAGGATACATCAAAATTGGTCCGGCCGATACCACCAGTAAGAACAAAGCCGAACGCCCGGTAGCCGTCGTGTCGCCGGGACCGCCCAAAAATACGGTCAGCCTGTTCACGTTCAACGATTCGACGGGGGTACTGACCTTTAACCGAAGCATCGACCTTGGGCCAGCCCCGCCAAAGGCTTATGGGGCCGAATTTTCGCCCGACGGGAAAACGCTTTACCTGACCTATCTGGCCGATACCAGCAGCAACGGCAAGCAAAGCGGGTACTCCTACATCGTTAAGTACGACCTGAGTCAGAAAGATACAACACTGCTTAAAGGGTCCCGAACGGTGGTCGACAGCAGTGCGACGCGGCAGTATGGTGCTTTGCAAATCGGGGGCGATGGCAAAATATACGTCGCCGTAAAAGGCAGTTCTACCCTTGGGGTGATTGATAACCCAAACGGTGGTTTGTTAGACAGCCTGCGGTTCAATCCGACCGGGCAGGACCTCGGCGGCAAGGTGAGTCAGTTGGGTTTGCCCAACCAGGTTGTGAACTTCAATCAGCAGTCGAGCGGGCCAAGTCTGACCCACGCTGATACCTGCGCCAACTCACCCACGACGTTCCAGATCGGGCCAAACTGTCCGAAACTCAAGGAAACATACACGCTGACCTTTGGCGATGGATCGGCACCCGTTTCGACGACCTCCGCGCAGCCGCAGATGCACACCTACACCCAACCGGGATCGTACACCGCCACACTTCACATTGTTACCCGGAGTAAAGACGGGTCATTCATTTGTCAGGATACCCTGATTAAAGACCCACTGACCATTATTGCCACGCCTGACTCGTTTACGCTCGGGCCGGACATTGACCGATGTGGCCGCGATGCCGTGCTGAAGATACCGGTAACGGCCAAAATTTACGTCTGGGTGGTAAACGGGGCCGTCGTTAGCCGACAACAGCAACTGACGATTCCCAAAAACAGATACGGCAATTACCTCGTGATTGCCTTTGCGGCTAATGGGGAGTGTTTCAAAAGCGATACGATTCAGGTTCGGATGTTGCCACCACCCCGGCTGAGTCTCGGGCCGGATACGGTTTTTTGCCAGGGAGCAACCTACAACCTAACCGTTCCGCAACCTACGGCCTATACTACTTTTCAGTGGAGCAATGGGGTGACGACACCGGCGAATCCAATTACAAAAGCGGGTACGTACAGTGTGGTGGCCCAAACCAGCGATTTGGGCAACGGGCTGGTCTGCGAAAACAGCGACACCATTACCCTCAGAGAAGCACCCAAACCACGGCTCAGCGCGGCCCTGACGGTGCCAACGACCTGCACCGATGCCAACGGTACCATCATCGCCACGGTGAGTCCAACGGGTTCGTACACGTATGCCTGGAGTACGGTGGGCGGGTTGCCGCTGCCAAGTACCATCAACCGGATCGACAATCAGAAGGCGGGTACGTATGGCCTGCGCGTTACCAGCGACCATAGTTGTACGGCCGACAGTTCGTTTAAACTGGTAGCTCCGATCTCGAACAGCCGCGGACCAGACCGGATAAAGTGCATTGTCCCCGGTGATACATTGGTATTGCGACCAAGCGACCTGACGTTGGCAGGCGTCAAATTTAAGTGGAGTACGGGCGACTCTACGCAGGCCATTGCCGTTAGTACCTCCGGCTCTTATTCGGTATTAGTCAGTAATGGGCTGACGGGTTGCATGAACCGGGAAACCATTCAGGCCACGCTAACGCCCAAACCCACTGTGTCGGCCGGGCTGGCGGCTTCGTTCTGCGCGGGCCTTACGCCTGTTCAGCTAACGGGCAACTCCCCGGCGGGTGGCACCTGGAGTGGTTCCGGCATCGACCCGAATGGTACGTTTATTCCCCTGCCCACCCTGGTCGGCACACCCATTACGGCGACGTATTCGCTCACCCAAAACGGCTGTTCCAACTCGGCGGCCCGGGCGGTTTCGGTAAAACCCGTACCAACTGTCAGCGTGGTAAAGAGCGTGACATTCTGCGACAACGCACCCGTGCCGGTAGTAGCGACGGGTTCACCCGGCTCGGCGTTTCGCTGGTCGGACGGAACGCTGGGGTCGCGTTTGCAGCCGGGTACATCGGGCCGATACACCGTAACGGCGAATCTGGATGGCTGTGAACGCAGCGACACCGTAGCCGTGCGGGTTAACCCATCGCCAAAACTATCGGTGGTGCCCCGTGTGCCGTTGTGTATTGGCAACAATGAAAGCACAACCCTGACCGCTACGGGCAGCGGTACACTTGTTTATGCCTGGTCGCCCACGGGTCAAACCACGCCGACAATCAGCGTAAATCGGGCGGGGCAGTACACCGTGAGTGCGACCAACAGTTTTGCGTGTCGTTCGCAGGCCCAGACCGAAGTGGTCGATCAGTGTGAACCGAAGGTACTAACCGCTACCGCATTTACGCCCAACAACGACGGCAATAACGATACGTTTGAAGTCTTTACGGAGTACATCACCGACTTCGACCTGAAGATCTACAACCGCTGGGGTGAAGTTATCTTTGCCAGCACCACCGCCGATCAGAAATGGGATGGCAATTACCGGGGAGAGCCTTATCCATCAATGGTTTATGCGTTTGCGGTAAGCTACAAAAGCCTGTATTTTCCGGAGCGGCCCAGGGTGGTGAAAAGAGGCTCGGTGATGCTGATTCGGTAAGGGGAATCAGTATTTTTTTCGTATATTTGAGTTAAGGAATAGTGCGCTGATTTGTATGATTGTTATGACCTAAAACTTGTTTTCTTCTTTTTAGATCATCCTCCAGCGTAAAGCTCATACATATCCGCGTTCCATCAGCCAATACCAGCAACCATGCGAAAAGACTTTATGAATGGCTCCACCGAGGGCATGTCGGCGACGGACAAAGAAATCGAACGGGCACTGCGTCCGCTCTCGTTTCAGGACTTCACCGGGCAGGATAAAATACTCGAAAACCTCGAAGTATTCGTGCAGGCAACCACGCAGCGGGGTGAAGCCCTCGACCACGTGCTGCTCCACGGCCCGCCGGGTCTGGGCAAAACCACCCTCTCGCACATCATTGCCAACGAGTTGGGGGCCGGGATCAAGATGACGTCCGGCCCGATCATGGACAAGCCGAGCGATCTGGCGGGTCTGCTGACCAATCTGCAACCCAACGATGTCCTGTTCATCGACGAGATTCACCGGCTGAACCCGGTTGTGGAAGAGTATCTGTATTCGGCAATGGAAGATTACAAGATCGACATTATGCTCGACTCCGGCCCCAACGCCCGAACGGTGCAGATCAAACTAAATCCGTTTACGCTCATCGGAGCCACCACCCGGGCCGGTATGCTTACCTCGCCCCTGCGCGCCCGGTTCGGCATTAGCTGCCGCCTGGAATACTACGACGCCAAACTGCTGACGTCCATCGTACAGCGGTCAGCCGCCATTCTGGGAACGCCCATCGAAGCAGAAGGAGCCTACGAACTGGCCCGCCGGAGCCGGGGAACCCCACGCATTGCCAACAACCTGCTGCGCCGGACCCGCGACTTTGCGCAGGTGAAAGGCGAAGGATTTATTGACGTACGCATCGCCGAAATTGCACTCAAAGCCCTCGACGTAGATCAGAACGGATTAGACGATATGGACAACCGCATCCTGACGACGATCATCGAGAAGTTTAAGGGTGGGCCGGTTGGCATTACGACCATTGCCACCGCCTGCGGTGAAGAAAGCGAAACCATCGAAGAGGTGTACGAGCCGTTCCTGATTCAGGAAGGGTATCTCAAACGCACCTCGCGCGGGCGGGAAGCCACCGAAAAGGCGTATAAACACTTAGGTATCGTGCCTAACTTCCGCACGGGCGAAATTTTCAACTAAGCGGTTTTCAGCAACAAAAAAGAGCGTCTGGCCGGACGCTCTTTTTTGTTGGTATCAATTCAGAATCTTGCTCTTGTAAATGCACTCAATGATCTCGGAAATGGCGGTGTCGACCAGGAAATAGTAAATGTTTTTACCGCTTCGCCGGATGTCCAGAATGCCCTTATCGCGCATATTAATCAGGTGATGCGAGATTAGTGACTGCTCGGCATGCAGGTTTTTGTAAATCGTTGAGACGTTCAATTCCTTGTTGTCGTTGAGCATCTGAATGATCTTGATCCGCAACGGATGTGCCACCGCCTTGAGCACATAGGCTGCCCGTTCGATCTTCTTATCGTCTTCCAGTATCTGTTCCGTAGCCATATCAAATCCGTTTGAGTGCTTTTGTGAGTAGAAATATATAGTAAAAAATCCGACTGGTTCTTTTGTAATTACCTGAAAGTGAGGGCTTATTTATTTAAAGGTTCTTTCATCTATCCTATATTAGAATGTAAACCGTTTTATGGGTTGTTAAGTCAATACATCGTCTCCGTAGGCAACAAAAAACATCAGCCGGGCAAGTTTTCCATTCAAAAAGATCGAAAACTCGTTGTTCCTTACCGCCCCCGACGGAAGAATCGAATACGCACCTTGTTGTAACCCCACCTGCACCCATACCGTCACTCGAACAGGAAGCTCGCACAACAAAAAAGCCCGCCGGGTTAGGGCGGGCTTTGCTTTATTTCTGACGGAAGAAAACCGTGATCGGCAACCCGTCGAATCCGAAGTGCTGTCGGAGCTTATTCTCCAGAAAGCGTTCGTACGATTCCTTGATGTATTGCGGCAGGTTACAGAAAAACACGAACGTGGGCGAGGGGGTCGGCAACTGAATCATGTACTTGATCTTGATGTGCTTACCCTTCGTGGCCGGGGGCGGAATGGCCTCGATCTCCGGTAGCATGATCTCGTTCAGTTTGGACGTCGGTATCTTTTTGTTCTTGCTCTCATACACCTCCATCGCCTTTTCCATGACCTGAAAAATGCGCTGTTTGTCGTGAACCGACGCGAAGATAATGGGCAGGTAATCAATCGGCATCATGCGCTCCTGAATGTCCTTGCGCCAGAGATCGGCCGTTTTTGTGTCCTTCTCAATGGCGTCCCATTTATTTACCATCAGCACCACGCCTTTTTTGGCTTTCACAGCCTGACCGATGATATTCATGTCCTGCCCCTCCATGCCACGCGTCGCATCGAGCATGATGATACAGATGTCCGACTCCTGCATGGCTTTCAGCGACCGCAGCGTCGAATAGAACTCGATGTTGCTGTCGACGCGGGCTTTCCGGCGGATACCAGCGGTGTCGGTCAGGATAAAGTCTTTGCCGAACGCTTTGTAGCGGGTGTCGATGGCGTCGCGGGTGGTGCCGGCAATGTCCGTGACGATGGTACGCTCGCGTCCCAGCAGGACGTTAATAAACGACGATTTGCCGACGTTCGGACGGCCCAGGATGGCGATGCGGGGAATGCCTTCGTTGGGGTTTTCTTCGCCGTCGGTCTGAAAGTGTTTTACGACTTCATCCAGCAGTTCACCCGTTCCCGAACCGGTTTGGGAGGAAATCGGAAACGGTTCGCCTAAACCCAGCGCGTAAAACTCCGACGACGACAGGTACCGGTCCATGCCTTCAGCCTTATTGGCGACGACAATCACCGGCTTTTTCGACTGCCGCAGCACTTTGGCAAAATCCTGATCCAGTCCCATTAATCCGGTCATGGTATCGACCATGAAGAGGAGCACCGAGGCTTCGTCGATGGCGATTTCGACCTGTTCGCGGATGGCTTCTTCAAACACATCCTCCGACCCGACCACGTACCCGCCGGTGTCGATGACGGTAAAATATTTATCGGTCCACTCGGCCTGTCCGTAGTGCCGGTCGCGGGTAACACCCGGCTGGTTATCCATAATGGCCTGACGCTCTTCAATCAGTCGGTTAAAGAGCGTTGACTTCCCGACGTTCGGGCGGCCCACAATTGCTACAATATTTGCCATCTTTTTAGGAGTTAGTGGTTTGTGATTTGTGGTTAGTAACGCTGCTCTGATCGCCAACACTACTCACTAACCACTGACCACCAACCACTGCTATTCACTTTGATCGTACCCGAATCGCTTGAGCGTTCGCTCTTTGTTGCGCCAGTCGGGCTCTACTTTTACAAACTGTTCCAGAAACACTTTCTTGCCGAAGAACTTTTCGAGTTCTTCGCGGGCCATGATGCCCGTTTTCTTAATCATCTTCCCGCCTTCGCCCAGCAGAATGGCCCGTTGCGTGGCCCGCTCCACCAAAATTTCGGACTGAATCACAATCATGTCGTCCCGCTCCTTGAAGCCGGTGATGACCACCTCGCAACTGTAGGGCACTTCCTTCTTGTAGTTCAGGAAAATCTTTTCGCGGATAATCTCCGAGGCAAAGAACCGCTCGGGCTTGTCGGTCAGTTCGTCTTTCGGGAAATACGGCGGGTGTTGGGGCAACCGGCTCACAATGTCGGCCAGCAACCGCTGCGTATTAAATTCGTTCAGGGCCGAAATGGGTATGATCTCGGCCGCCTTGAAATTCTCCTTCCAGTACTGCATTTTTTCCTCGACCTGCTCCTGCGTGGCCTGGTCGACCTTGTTAATGAGCAGCAACACCGGCGTTTCGGCCTTCTGCAACCGGGCAATGACGTCGTTTTCGTCGTGCTGCTCAAAAATATCGGTCACGAACAGCACCACGTCGGCGTCTTCGATGGAGCCGCGCACAAACGCCATCATCGACTCGTGCAGTTTGTACTTGGGCTGAATGATGCCCGGCGTATCGGAATAAACCAGTTGAAACTCCTGCCCTTCGTACGTACCGTTGAGCATGCCCATGATGCGGTGCCGGGTGGTCTGCGCTTTGGACGTGATAATGGACAGGCGTTCGCCCACCAACACGTTCATCAGCGTGGACTTTCCGACGTTGGGTTTGCCCACAATGCTGACAAACCCCGCCCGGTGCTCGGTTGGCTCGGGAACGTAGGGCAAAATTTCTTCGGGTTCTTCGGATTCCATGTCGTTGATAACCAACTGGTATAGAAAAAAACTCCCCTCCGGGCAACTTTTTGCCGGGAGGGGTAGTTATATAATCGTACAAAGGTATTGATTTCTCCGAAAAGAGTCTTACTTTTGCATCCACAAACACCGCGGGATGGAGCAGTTGGTAGCTCGTTGGGCTCATAACCCAAAGGTCACAGGTTCGAGTCCTGTTCCCGCTACAAATCAGACGCCTAATTATCATCCGATAGTTAGGCGTTTTTTTGTGTTGTGTACGGAATATTAACGGATCTCCTTTCATATCTACAATTTTAAGATGCTTTATCAAGTACATGAACTTATAAATAGAGAAAAATGGCTTTTCAACAGCTTTGAACAAAATAGAAACTGTTATGAATTAGTACGTCACTGAATTTGGTCAGTGGCGACAATCAAAATTGTTACTACAAGTTAAATTCTCACAGCCCAGCTTAATAGGGTGGATAAGGAGGGAAAATAGGACAGAGTTAAACTACAAACCAGCTAAGTATGGCTCCGACGCTAAAAGAAATTAACGACCGGGTTTTCGACTTTCTGCTGGAGCGTCACTATCAGGCGAAAGAGCAGGGCATTCCCGATTCGTTCCTGTTTGTGATGACCACCGACGAATACCGGTTGGCGCAGGGGCTTTGGCTACCCGGCGATGCCGAAAGTATTTGGGTGTCGTTCCTCACGCGGGCAGGGCGTGAAGCGGCTGTTTACCTGCGAATTTCAGATACAAGTACAACTCCTGTTTCTTTACTGTTGAAGTCATCCGAGCAATTAGACAACGCGTTGAAATTAGCACCAATAGTAGCTGAAGTAAGTCTGGCAACCCAGTTGAATCTTAGTCCTGTGAACTTTGGCAACAATGAGTACAGCAGGACCTACCAAGCGGCTGATTATATAGTTGTTTTAAGCGAATTCATTACGAACGAAAAGGATAAAATCAACTCGACAGTTCTGCACTATCGAGATTTACTGACGGACCGTTCGTTTTCGTTAGGCCAACCCATTGAACTGAGGCAGTTTTACGAGCAGTTTCAACGGGTGCAGCGGTCTCGCTTGATGGTAAGTCTACCAGCGTTCGACAATTCTGAATCGGTATTCTGCGCCCTTCATTACCTGCATGTGCGCAACTTCCGTGGCATTCGTGATCTGACGATCAGCAACTTACCTAACTCTGTAAAGTGGCTGTTTCTTACCGGCGAGAACGGCTTTGGTAAAACATCGGTGTTACAAGCGATAGCAGTGGGGTTATTGGGGGTACCTGGTCAGATTGACAAAGAATTTTCTACGGCTACAATCGAGTGTATCTATTCGTCTATTGCTGATCCGGTTTACAACGACATCAGTTGCCAGCGCTATACATTTTCTTCCCTGCCTTGGTTGGAGGGCCACGTTGCCGCTTACGGTTCGTCGCGTTTGCAAACCAGTCGGATAGCAGCACTGCCCTCCGATGATCCCAAACTAGCTACCCTCTACCATTTATTCTATCCTGATGGCGAACTGTTGGATGTTGAACAGTGGCTGATTGAGTGGAACAAATACCGAGAGAAGGACTATGACTACATTATCAAAATCCTGAAATTCCTACTACCAACTCTGCACGACATAAGAATTAATTACCCCTACGTCGATTATTACGAAAAAGATGAAGAAGGCAATCCTTTTGCCAAAGGCACTTCATTTAAACAGTTGGCCGCCGGTTTCCGGAACGTTATCGCCCTGATTTGTGATATACTGCGTCGACTCTGGGAAGAGGGTAGGGGCGAATACGAAGATCTTATTGAGGGTGCTGACGGTATGCATTTTCTCAGCTTAGCCGGCATTGTTATCATCGACGAATTTGAACTTCACCTACACCCGAAGTACCAGCGCGAGCTACCTAAAAAGCTGTCTATATTGTTTCCCAATGTGCAATTTATCGTATCGACTCACAGCCCAATTCCTTTGTTAGGAGCCCCCAAAGAAAGTATCGTACTAACTGTTCACCGTACGGAGGAAACGGGTATAACCGTCGAGCGATTAGACATTGATTTCAGTAAGCTATTGCCCAACGCCATTCTGACTTCACCGATTTTTGGTTTCGATGATATCATTCCCGAATCGGCGGAAAACATTGCCGATGTCGAAACCGAAGACAGCTACGACGCGGCCGTAGCCAATGAACGCCTTAAGAAGAAACTGAAGATTTTGAAGGCTAAACTCAATACCGATTAGGTAGCCATGCGGAAAGTAGAAAAAGACTTTAACGCCGTGCCTGCTATACTATCAGGCGCAGTTTGCCAAACGCTCGTCGCTGATGCGTTGGTCACGAAGGGTAAGCATAAGTTTGATACCAACATCTACGGTCACCCGGATGTTCGGACCGCTTTGAATGGCATTTATCACAGCAAATGTGCTTTCTGCGAGACGGATACGTCTGCGGGAGCGGCTATGCAGGTAGAGCATTACCGCCCCAAAGCAAAGGTGAAAGTCAAAGGTTTACCTGAAGAACAGGGTTATTATTGGCTCGGCTACGAGTGGAGCAATCTGCTGTTAGCCTGCGCTAGCTGCAACCGACATAAATGGAATTCGTTTCCAATTGCGGGTCCACGTACGGCTACCGCACCACTTACAGGAACTACGCTCGACGCAGCCCATTGCCGCATCGATTCGGCCGATTTGATGGCTGAAGACCCGTACTTAGTCAACCCTGAAGTAGATGCAGATTCCATGCGGCACTTCCGTTTTCAGGCCGATGGGAAGATCGAGCATCAGACCAGTCAAGGCAAAGAGTCAATCAAAGTTTATGATCTTAACCGGCCCTCTCTGATTAAAAAACGGCAGAAGTACGTGTACGACCAACTCTTCGATAAACTGACGAAGCACTTTGGGCAGTTACTGAATGGCCAAATCAACGACATTCGTCTTCATCATTTGCTAGTCGGTGCCATCGAGCAATTTATCGACTACCTGATCGATGATCAAAATCAATACCTTGAATTTGCCAAAACTTGCTGGAAGCAGTTTGACAATTTTTTTCTGGCCCGCTTTCAACCTCACGAACGGCTACGATTGCAAGCGGCTTACGATGAAGTTCAGGCGTTGCTAACTTTGGCATAAGCACTGCTATTACCTTATCACCAAATTTTTTCGGGATATGGGATAAGTATCGGCGAGGTAGAGCAGCAAGCAAGGTATGGTTTGCTATAGAACGGGGTGAATAAGTAAAGTCAATCATTCACCTACTTCACTGCCCCAATTACCCCAATACTCCCCAACGCCTGTAGATACTCTGTTACCAATTCTGTCGGGATTGGGCCTAATTCGGCGGAGACGGCGTTGCGGATGTCGGTTATGGTCCGGTGGCCATCCACGAAATTCAGGACTTCGTAGGCATACTCCATTCCCTAAAAACCATTGAAATTTGTGTAATCTTGTTTTTCCAAAAAGAATAGACATGGTACAGCCTCCTTTAACCAACGTTCAGGCGGAACTGCTCAAAGTATTTTCCCGGCAGATTCCCGAAGATGATCTGCTGGAACTTCGTCAGGTCATGGCTAAATTCCTGCTTCAGAAAGCCCGCCAACGGGCTGATAGCGTATTGGAGCGTAAGGGTTACGATGATCAAACGTTGGCTCAACTCCTGAACGGAGATGTCTGAGCGGCTGACTGTTGTACTGGACACAAATGTTCTGTTAGCGGCTATTCCCAGCCGGTCACCCTATCGAATTGTTCTTGACGCACTATTCGATGGATTTTACGACGCTTATGTCTCCACCGATGTGTTGCTTGAGTATGACGAAAAAATAGCCCAGTTTTTCGATACTGAAGTAGCAGAAGCCATTCTTGGCGGCTTGCTCCTGTTGACCAACGTTCATAAAACAGATATCTATTTCAACATGACACTGATTGACGCGGATAAGGACGATAACAAATTCGTTGACTGCGCTTTTTCGGCCAATGTACAATACATCGTCACCAATGACCGGCATTTCAATGTACTCAGTCAGTACGATTTCCCGAAACTGAACCTGATCCGGATTGAAACGTTCGCAGACCTTGTACGACCCTACTATGACTCCGCCGGGTTGCGGTAGATCGTTCTTACGGCACAAATAATACAGATCGCCGACAATGCTACAGTATCATGGTTAACGGGCAACGCAACCCGAGCCTATCTATACCGCAAATTCACTTCACAGCCCCCATCACCCCAATACTCTCCAACGCTTTTAAATACTCCGCTACCAGTTCTGTAGGGACTGGGCCTAACTCGGCGGAGACGGCGTTGCGGATGTCGGTTGTAGTTCGGTGGCCATCCACGAAATTCAGGACTTCGTAGGCGTATTCCGACCCCGATCCCCACTGGCCTTCATAGCTGAGCAAGCGGATGTTCTTCGCCTTGGCACTGCCGTAGTGGTCGATGAAATAATCGTAGCTGAAAACCGACATCGGGCCTTTTACGGCCTCGTTCCGTTTGTAAATCACGGTGTTCATTGCCGCAGCGGTCACGGTTGGCGGGCCGCTTACCGTTTTTTCGAGACTCTGGTAAAACTGGTCGGCTTCCTGTTGCAGCAGGGCCGGTAGCTGGACAAAGTTGCTCAGGGATGCGAAAACACCCCGTTCGTGCTGCCAATGGAACGCCTGCGTACTGGCCGCGTCCTCCGATCCCGGAAAAGCGACGCGCTGCAACATCGTGTTGGTCCGCCCGACGGATTGCTGTTTCACCAGTTGCCAGAGGGCGAGTGCCTGCCTGTCGGTGGCATTGGCCAGCAGGTAGCCGCTGGCCCCACCAACTAATTGTACCTGCACAGGCAAGTCCTTTTTCCGACCGGTTCTCTTCATCTACCGTCTTTTGCATGTCAAGCGGCAGAGCGATGTTGTTCGCCAGAAATACCTCATTGACTTCATGGAGCGCGTTTAAAGTTTTGGGGAAGCCCATGTGGAGCGCGCACTGATAAACCGCTTCTTTTATCGCTACCGGTGTTACGTACAGCGCGCATAGTAAGTCTACAACTTTCCGATGGATCGCCACATGGCGAGTTCGTCGCTGAATCGGTTGTCGATCACCTCGCAGGTCGTGTCGATCCGCATCGTTGGGCGATCTTTGAGGTTATAAGCGGGCCATACCGGGACATCTTTTGCCGCCGGTTTACCCGTGCGGGCGAAGGTGGTCCAGAGTTCAGCAAAGTGGTGAGAGGCCGTAAACCGTTCGGGGCGGTTGCCGCCGAAGTAGCTTTCCTTCGGTGCCGAACCGTCGCGGGGGGGCAGTTCATTGTTGAACTTGAAGGAAATGTCCATGGCGTGGGGCGTGCCCAGCGCGTAGTCCGTGCCGGGAATCTTTTTCTCGGACTTGTAGCCAAAATTATACAGATACACCGGTGCTCCGCCCTGCTTCGTTTTCTTCTCGGCAATGTCCACCGAACCCAGCCCCATCAGGTTGATGGACGAAACGGCAATGTAAATATTCGGTGCCGTCGCGTTGGGATTCGCTTTGCGGTAGGTGTCGATAATTTTTGGGGTGTCCTCACCGAATTGTTTTTCAAGTCGCTTGGGTAAGGTCTCGAATGTCAGTTTGGCAAACTCGGTATCCTTGCCCTCCATGGCCATGAAGGTGAATTCGTCCTCATTCCAACCCACCAACAGGGGTTTATTGCGGGAGATAGCCGGAGCCGTTGGGTCGAAGGGGTTGGTAGGAAGTGCAGTGCCGTCGACCACGGGGCCGAACCCGCCAGCCCGGCGTTCCATGAGGGGTTTCCGGTTGTTTTTCTCCTGAAAAGGTGGGGCAAATGGTAACCTGGCCTGCATCGCCAGTAAGTCAGCCGCCGGTATATCCAGCAGTTTACGCCAGTCTTTCGGGGCGATGTTCAGCTCTTTGAGCAGCATAGCCGTGTTTTCGGCGGCTGTCTCTTTGGAAGCCATCCGAACGCCCGGCCCGCTCTCGATGGAGGCCTTATTGAAGTAAGGAGCGGCTGACGGCATGGCGTACAGGCAGGAGGTTTTAGCCCCCCCGCCTGATTCGCCAAAGATCATGACGTTGGCCGGGTCGCCCCCAAACCGGACAATATTATCGTGTACCCATTTCAGGCCATCCACAATGTCGAGCATACCCATGTTACCCGAACCGGCGTAGTCGGCCCCGGCAATATCGTCCAGATACAGGAAGCCCAGAAGACCTAAGCGGTGATTGGTCTGCACGACCACCACATCGAAATTCCGGGCCAGATTTGACCCATCCTGACCACCTGCGGCACCTGAACCACCAACAAAACCACCCCCGTGGCTGTAGAACATAACCGGACGCTTCTTATTGTCATTGGCCGGGGTCCAGACGTTCAGAAAGAGGCAGTCTTCTGAGGGAGCGGGTTCGTTCCGGCGAGGACCTTGCATGGCTGGCGCGCCAAATTCGAGCGCATCCCGCACCCCCGTCCAGGGGTCGAGTTTAGCAGGCCGACGAAACCGTCGATCACCGGAGATTCTGCCGCCGTAGGGAATGCCTTTGAACAGGTTGACGCCATCTTTACGCATACCCCGCAGGCGACCGTAAGCGGTATCGGTTGTGACAAACTCATCGGCTCTGCCGGACGAGGAAAACCCAGAAAGGGGAAGTGAGAGGGCTGCGGTCGTCAATGACAGTTGCGCCAGAAAATCTCTGCGATCAATCAGGTTCATGGTTTCAGGAATAAGATGATTTAATGAAATCAAGCGTTACAGATCACTTCCGGTACTGATCGTCGCTTACTTTTTCCAGCCAGTCGACTACTTTACCGTTCAGGTTTTCCTGCATGGCGATGTGGGTCATACCGGTGGTGGGCGTGGCCCCGTGCCAGTGCTTTTCGTTGGGTTCAAACCAAACCACATCGCCCGGATGAATGGCCTCAATCGGCCCGCCCACCCGCTGCACCCAGCCACAACCGGCGGTAACGAGCAGGGTTTGCCCCAGCGGATGGGTGTGCCAAGCCGTTCGGGCACCGGGTTCAAAGGTGACACTCGCTGCGGCTGCCCGCCGGGCATCGTTGGCCGTAAACAAGGGATCAACGCGCACCGCGCCACTAAACCAGTCTTCCGGTCCTTTTGCCGAAGGCTGCGTACCGATTCTTGTGATGTCCATAATGAATAATGGTTTGAAAATCAGTTTAATCTGACCTACAAAGACTTGACAACCTTGGCCGGAACCCCCGCCACAACGGTATTGGCTGGCACGTTGCGGCTCACCACCGCACCGGCGGCAACAACCGAGTTTTCGCCGATGGTAACACCGGGCAAAATGGTGGCTCCCGCGCCAATCCAAGCGTTACGTTTAATCACAATTGGCTTGAGGAGGACCGTTTTCCGGTCATTGGGGTCTGTTGGATGGTTTTCCGTGACTAAGCTGACGTTAGGACCAATCAGCACGTCATCGTCAACCGAGATGCCGCCAATGTCCAGGAACGAGCAGGCGTGGTTGATAAAGACGTTTTTGCCCAACCGAATGAAGCGGCCAAAGTTGGTATAGAAGGGCGGGAAAACTACCGTTGACGGGTCAATTTCGGTTCCAACAATGTCACTTAGCCGGGTACGGACCTGATCAACATCGGTAGCCGACGCGTTCATTTCCACGCATAACCGGATGGTACGCGCCACGACTTCGCCAAATCGACCATATTCCGGGTCGTCTTTTCGGAGTAGCTCACCGGCTTGCAGGCGCTGGAAAATATCGGTAGTAGATACTGGGGTGCTCATAGATTTAGCATTGACTGGTATCGAAAAAGGTGGGGTCTGCTCAGATAAACAAACCCCACTGATAAGGAACGTACTGCGTTGCCGGGTACGTCCGGGCATTACAACGTTGACACGTCAATGACATACCGGTAACGCGCTTCCTTATTCACTACTTTCTTCCAGGCCTCGTTGATTTCGTCGGCCCTGATTAGCTGAATCTGCGGATAGATTTTATTTTCAGCACAATAGTCCATCACCTCCTGTGTCTCGGGGATACCGCCAATCAACGATCCGTTGAAATTCACCCGGTTGTTTGAGAAAAGAGCTGAGTTGGATTTGAAGACGGGACACCCGTCCCCAACACAACTGATTGTTGAATAAATTTCCGTCTGGATGTGTTGTCGTTTCGTCCGTTCATGGCCGTGATTTTCTAGTACAGGTAATTGATGTCAGGCATCGGTATGGCTTTCCAGCAGCCAGTGCCAACCATCCGCCTTGGGCTGTTCTGCCTGCTACCTGCCTATACGCGTTTGTTCATTTCGGCACGGTACCATCTGCCGTTCAGTTTTAATCCGCTTCAAATGTCACGCTTGGCTTTCCCGAACCCAAAGCAGTAGCCAATCCCGCAGGATTTTCGATACGTGCTATAGGTGTGTAGCTATACGATGTCGAAAAAGTTTTGTAGAAAAGTACCAGGGTGTTTGACCCGTACAGCATCAATTCGCCGTTTTGAATAGTTACCGGTTTTGATGCATTGGCAGGTAAGGAATTCGGCAAATCAACATACTTTTCGTTCCCGTTCAACTCGGTCATGTTGATTGTTATAGGCAATGTTGCTTTGAAAGCGATTGCGGTTGCATTGTTCGCCAGGGTTGCCGTAAACGTCCCGGAGCCAACCCTGATGCGCAGTTTACTGCCTACCGTATCGGTGGAACTACTACCGTTACCCCCTTCGCCCGACGGACTGGAAGCGATTCCGTCACCGATTGTACAAGCCATAGTGCCAATGAGGGACAGAATGAGTGGGAAGACCATGCTGCGTAAGCTTTTCATTGGGCAAACATACCTGAAAGACGTTGGCGACTTTATAGTAAAACCGTAGCACTTTTTATGAAAACCACATGTATGCACGACATGTGCGTTTAGCAACTTTTCTATAACCAACAATACCTCATTCATTTATAGTACTGATAAACAGTAACATAAATGTTATTTACGTGATTTCACAGCACGACATGACACTTTTAGGACTGCCAGCAGGTTTGAAGGAATGATGAAAACACGATCAGAAGCTCAGCCCATTACGATGGTGTACGATATGCCATCCATGCTCCCACCCGGTACCACTCCCGTCAGTAGACTCTACTACGAAGACTGGAATATCAAGGTGGTGGACCGCGAAAAAACCGGTTGTGATAATTACCTGACGCCCAACCGCCGGGATTTTTACAAAATCATGTTCATGACCAGCGGCACCGGTATGAAAACGATGGGCAAGGAGAACTACTTTATCGACGAGCGGACCATCCTGTTTTTACATCCCAACGAAATCGTGTGCTGGCGCAATGCCTCCCCCACAGTAGGCGGGGGGATTTTCTGCATGTTCAAAAAGCGGTACCTCGATCAGCACCCCTCGTTGAAATTAATTATTGACCGCTATAAGTTTTTTACGGATAAAAAAATCCTCCGCCTTTCTGAAGAATCAGCCCGGATGATTCATAGCCTGCTGACCCAGATGAAAGTCGAAGCGGCATCAGGCGACCCACTGGCCGAAGAAGCCATGCAGGCCTATGTGCAGCTTATTCTGGTGGAGAGTCTGAAAGGCACTGATTATGCCCCCGTGGGTGAGATTTCCAACGACTACAGCCATGTGTATGATTTCTTTACCCTGCTGGAAAAAGAAACCAATCTGGCCAATATCGACAACCCAATTCGGATGCGCACGGCCCGGGAATATGCCGGGAAATTGAACCTCAACCCGAACTATCTGAATGGCCTGGTGAAGAAGCATACCGGACAGCCCATCAGTACGCTCATCAAAAGCCGCTTACTCGAAGAAAGCAAAGCCCTGCTGGTTCAGACCACCTGGACCTTGCAGAAAATCAGCCAGATTATCGGCTTTGCCGACCAGCCCAACTTCAGCCAGTTTTTCAAAAAATACGTGGGTGTAACGCCCACTGAATTCCGGCGCTCACCTATTTCGCCCGATTATGAGGGCTAACGTACCTGCGTATTAAAGTAGCATCAACTCAATAGCCGCTCAGTTAATTGCTGATGAATACTGGCAGAAATTGAGCTTACTTCGCGGTGGATTTACCCGAAAGACCACGTATTGTCATGGATATTCCCGTGAAGCTGCTCATTGTGGAGGACGACATGATTATTGCCGCCAACATCGCCATGCAACTCAGCAAGCTTGGCTACGAGGTGAGCGGGATTGTACCACGGGGCGAAGAAGCCATCCGGCACGTCGAAACCAACCGACCAGACCTGATTTTGCTCGACATTAGTCTCAAAGGCCTGCTCGACGGTATCGACACGGCTCATGCCATCCATCAGCGCTGGAGCATCCCGATCATTTACGTCACCGCCAATACCGACGAAGCCACCTTTGCGCGGGCCAAAAAAACCCATCCCTACGCCTACATTTCCAAGCCGATCCGGGCAATTGAGCTACAACGGGCTATCGAACTGGCCATCAGCCGCCTGTCTGACGAACAACACCCCACCGATGCGTCGGTCCGGCCCAACCCTGCCCCGGACGCGCCTTTTGTGCTCGACGACCGGATTTTTGTCAGGAATCGAGAGAAGATCATCAAGATTTTCATTGCCGATATTCTCTATGTTGAAGCCGACCGCAATTACTGCAACCTCTGTACGGTAAACAAAGAATACCTGCTGACAACGACGTTGAAGGCGATGGAAGACAAACTTCCGGCCAACTATTTTGTGCGGGTGCACCGGTCTTATCTGGTGAATCTGACGCAGGTCGATGAGGTGGGCGAAGGGCATATCGGAATCAAGGGTAAAACAATCCCTTTAAGCCACCTCCTGCGTGAGGCACTGCTGAAGCGAATACAAACCATATAAGGCTTCAAATCAGCTACCAGCTAAACAGTAGCCTTCGCCGTTTGCTCATCCGGTAAGTAATTCCCGGCCTTCGGACAGTGAAAAGGGGTGTTCGTCCGGGTGGACTTGATGTGTGGGTACGTTGGTACTAGTTTCGACCAGTGATCTGGCCTATCCGGCTGCGAACTACTTACCTCCTTCTTCCACAACCATGTCTATTCACTCCCACCACCGGGCCATAAACGGCCCGGTGGTTTAACCCCCAAACCTATATGCAGACGGTAGGCATCATTGGCGGTGCCGGCTTCATTGGCAGCTACGTCACCCAGAAATTCCTGAACGAAGGTTACGCCGTGAAGGTATCCACTACTGACCTCGCCAAACCCGAAAAATACCAGCACCTGCATCAGCTTCCCCACGCTGAGAATCTGACCATCAGGGAACTGGACGTAACCAACGAAGCAGCCCTCGGCGAATTTTTACAGGATTGCAACCTTGTCATTCATAGCGGCACTCCCTTTCAATTAGCCGCCGAGAATCCGCAGCAGGAGGTGTTCGAGCCAACCGTTCGCGGCACCGAGAACTTTCTGAACGTGGTCAGTCAAACGCCTTCGGTGCAGAAGGTGGTGTTCGTAGCCTCAGTAGGTGCGCTCAACACCGCCTACCCGATGCCCGTCCCCCACTACCCCGTCGGCCACTTATATACCGAAGCGGACGAGCCGTATCTGGACCCCGAATCCATTCCCTATGCGCAGGCCAAGTACTACGCCGATCAGGCCGTGCGAACATTCGTAGCCACGCATCCCCACCCTGGTTTTGAAATCGTGAGCGTGTCGCCTACGGGCGTGATGGGCAAACCGCTGTCGGACCGGGATGATTCGACGTCGGTAGGCCTGCAATATCTTTTCAAGAACAAAATCGCCCCCAATCCTTTCGTGCAGATGATGTTCGACTACGACGTCGAGATGGCCATCGTGTCGGTTTCCGACGTGGCAGAGGGAATTTTTCGGGCCGCCACCACCGCCGGGCTGCACGGCAGGAACTACCTGCTCAACAGCGAAAGCTATAAAATATCGGACCTGACGCTCATGCTGAACGGCAAAGCCCCCGCCGGTGCGGCCCGCATGGTGTACAGCAACGCGCTGGCTACGCACGAGTTAGGTATGGTGTTTCAGCCCGCTCACGTACCCCTGCACGAATACGCCAGTGCCTGAATCCATACGGCTTCTATTCTCACCATTTTCTTTTTTAACCAAACGCGCTAAGACTACATGAAAACCCTGCTGTTGCCCGCCCTGCTGTTGTTTACCGCATCGGCTTTCGGCCAAACGCCCGCCACCACGGCGTTGATGATGAATCGGGTTCTGACGTACGATTTCGGCCAGTATGTGGTGGACATAACCATCACCTCGGACACGACGGTGCACTGGAAAGATGCCAAAAAGGAAGCGTTCGAAAAAAGTAAAACGATTCGTATCAACGACCACACGGCCCTGATTGGCTGGTACGAATCCAGCAAGACGTTCGTATCGCTGTACGCTGATTTTGCCACCGGAAAAACCTACGCGCAGATTTGCCAATCTGACGGAAAAATTATCCCCTTCACCGGCACACTCGTCCTGAAAAAGTAGCTCATCAATCTATCCCCCAAACTCCAATGAAAACCAACCAACTTCCCCTAGTGCTGGCCGCTGTTTTGGCCCTGATGTTGTCCACTGCTGGCTGCAACACGCCCATTACCCAAACAACCGGCGCGGCAACTGCCGATACGCTCGTGACAAACCCGTTTTTCAGGCTGGCACCCGTTGAGTATGCTACCCTTACTGAGCAGTCGCTGACGCACTTAGCCGCTGCTGATTTTGACGCCTGGGGCGCGATGCTGGCCGATTCTGTCGAGTACGATTTTCCCGACGGCGACCAAACCACCCGTACCAAACTAAACGGAAAAACCGCCGTACTGAACTGGTGGAAAAACTTTCGCAAGACACCCGGTGTCGGGGCAATGACGTTGAACGAGTTCAATCACACACCCATCGAGGTAACGGGCGAAGCCAAAGGTGGGGCTACAAAGGGCATTTACGTGCTATCGTATTGCACCTACACGCATTTGATTAAGGGCCAGTCGGTGGGCATCCGCACGAACTATTCGACTCACTTCAACGCCGACAAGAAAATCGACCACGTTTACACCTATTACGACCGTACCGGGATTGTGAAGGCACTGGGCCGGAATCTACTGGAGGAAAGCAAGACCAAAAAATAAGGACATCACCAGGTATTGGTCATTATTCCGTCGTGGCTCCACCACACGTCGCCCGGCGGGTTTTAAACTCAAATCAATTCAGGCCTTTCTATCGCCCATGAAAACCAACCAATTCCCCCTGATTCCGGCCGCTGTTTTGGCCCTGATGTTGTTCACTGCTGTCTGTAACGCACCCGCGAAGGAAACGGCCACCCAAACGGCCGACGTGTCGGCTATGACACCTGAACGAAAGCAGGCTATTGAAGCGGAGATTTCGGCCCTTACCAAGCCTTTTTTTCAGAAAGTCGAGAAATTAGACATCGAGGCCTGCATGACCTTATTCGAGAATACGCCCGATTTTCTGGCGGCTAATCCCGATGGTACTGCCGGTGACTACAACGCCCTCAAAAAGCTGAACGCGGATGGGTTCAGCCAGATGACTACCCTGGGGGTCACGCCCAAAAAGGAAGTTATTCGGGTCTTGTCCGACTCCCAGGTGCTCTACACCTTCTTCATGAAACAGGATGCTACGCTCAAAACCGGCCAGAAGATGACGTATGAAAACGTGGCGGGAACCATGCTCTTCACCAAAATCAACGGCGCGTGGAAAGCCACGTTCTACCAGGAGTCCAGCACGGCACCGGTAGCGGTAAAGTAGCCGGTCTACGCATTGATACACACATAAAGGATGGCTTTTGTCCACACCGCTTTCCATTCATTTTCACACCCAATCAACCCCTGAAATCCAATGCAACTTCCTATCAGGCACTTACCCCTTCTGGCCGTACTGTTTACCATCAACACCTACGCCCAAACTCTGAACCCGGAGGCCGTGGCCTTCGTGAAAACCTACCAGGATGCCTACAACAAAGGCGACCGCACCACCCTGATGACCCTATTCAGCGATAGCGTCGGCCGGGTCAACCGCGACGGCAGCAGTAAAATGTTGTCCAAATCGTACTGGAACGACGATTACGTCCGCGATTTCGGCGAAACAGTGGGTACCTATCAAGACTTCACCGTGAAAAGCACCAAAGCCCTGCCCGGTGGAAAAATGGCCATCGCCACTACGTTCACGGGCTACGATTTTGACCGAAAAACAAACGCCAAAGTACAGCCCGCACCGGGTTCGATGGACCTGATTATTGGCAAGGAAGGCGGTCAGTGGAAAATACAGCAGGAAAAGTTGCTATTGGGTATTTCGGGCCTCGCCGATGAAATGACCGAGGTGGTAAAGAAATTCCAGGATGCCTACAACCGCGAAGACCTCGCCACGCTCAAAACCTTGATGACCAGTAGCATGGTCAGGACCTCACCCGATGGCACGACCAAAATCGGACTTGATAAGGAGGTTGCCGGTCTTACCAATGCCTTTGCCGGTGAGGATGTGAATACGGCTATCAGCATCTCGAACGGCGTACCGCAGTTTGACGGCAGCGTCATCCTGACGGGCATCTTTCGTCAGAATGGCCGCACAACCAAAGGCCAGCCCGTTCACTACGACGGGGCCTATACCAACCGGGTGGTCAAGGAAAACGGGCAGTGGAAACTCAGCGAGATAAAGACTACGCCCGTCGTTAAAACCGTCACGTACCACAAGGTAGCCGACTATGCTGCCTGGAAGAAGGGGTTCAACACCTTCGCCAACGAACGGCGGTTTGCGGGCGAGCTGAGCGCCGAAGTCAGTACGTTGCAGGACGACCCCAACACGGTGTGCATCATTGCCGAGTGGGCCTCGGCTGAAGCGGCTCAGGCTTTTTTTGCCCGCCCTGACCTGGCCGCCACTATGCAGAAAGATGGCGTTGAGGGCAAACCAACCTTCATGATTCTGACCAAAAAATAAGTCGCAGCCTTTCCGTCTATGTCCACACCTGCCGGGTGGCACGGGTCGCCCGGCGGGTTTTAAACTCAAATCAATTCAGGCCTTTCTATCGCCGATGAAAACCAACCAATTCTTCCTGATACTGGCCGCTTTTGCCCCCCTGATTATTCTGGCTGCGGGTTGCACCGCCCCGAAAGAAACGCCTGCCACTGCCAACGAACTCGCGCAGGTGAACCGTGATTTTGTGAAAGCACTAAATGCCAAAGATGCCGTGGCTGCCGCTAAATGCTACGCCGAAGATGCGTCGTTATTGCCGCCCGGCGAAGCCATCGTCACAGGCCGTGCCGCCATTCAAAAATACTGGCAGGGTTTTCTCGATGGTGCGGGCTATGTTGATGGATCTGTCTCGACGATTACCACCGGAAGTAATGGCGATTTGGGCTATGAAATCGGTACGGCTGATCTTCATCTGAAAGGCTCTGACGGGAAAGTAATGACCGAGAAAATAAAATATACTGTCGTTCTCAAACGCAGTGCCGAGGGCAAGTGGTGCCAAACCTACGACATGTGGAATCCAGTTGCAGAGCCAACCGCTAAGTAAACCCCCATGAACACTTCATTACGCGTTCAATACGTAGCGTTTATTGTGGCGATGCTCACGGTGGCCGCTGCCTGAAACCCGGCCGCCGAAACCGAAGGCTGAAGCCCCGGAATTTTTCCAGCTACGCCCCGAACTCGAACAAGCCTATGGCTACAGCCACGCCGTGCGCATCGGCAACGACCTGAAAATCTCCGGGCCGTGAGCATGGACGACAAGGGCAAACTAACCGCCCCCGGCAACCTGAAACAGCAGATGGTCAACTGCTACGCTGACCTCGACAAGGTGCTGAAACACTACGGTTACACTTGGGACGATGTGGTGGTGGAGAACATTCTAACCACCAACATGGCCGAATTCGAGAAGCAGGCGGGCTACCGCAATACGATTTATAAGAAGCAGTTTCCGGCCGGGTCGTGGTTCGGTGTGCGGGAACTGGCTCTGCCCGGCCAACTCATTGAGATTGAACTCGAAGCGCACCGGGTGCACTAAGCACCAGACTCAGAACAAACAAAAAATAACCCATCAAACCAATGAAACAACTCCTGATTTCGCTATCAGCGCTTTGGCTACTGGTTAGCCTCGGCATGTCGGCATCGGCGCAGGCCCGGCAAACGACAACGGCTCAACTTAAAAGTATCCACTTGTTCGACATGCCCGCAGGCGTAACGGAAGCCCAACTGGCGGCAGTGCTTGGCGAATTGAACGCGGTCATTGAACGCTTAGGGTACAGCAACGCCGGGTACACGCTCTACAAAGTACAGGGAGAAGGAACCGACAAATACCGCTACTTCTTCGAGGGCAATTGGCCCAATGCCGAAGCGTACCGGAAAATCCACGACGACAGGGCGTTTCAGGAAGCCGATAAAAAAATGAGTACCGTCTATGAGAAAATTAAAGCCGTTGAACTCTACCGTCGCTTAGTGAGGGTGCCGTAGGGCTTTCCGCGATCTGTCCCACTCCAATTTGCCCTTGCCGTCTACTATTCCGGATTCGGTCCTCCCGTTAAAATGGGGGACCGAGCGCGAAACCATTTACGTCAACACACTTGTCTGCCTCTCCTTTACCCAGTTCATCCACACAAAACCCGTGTAAGTCAGCACGTTAAAAACCGACAAAACTCCATGAAAAATAGACTGATTATCTGCACTCTACTGCTGCTGCCCTTCGTCGGCGTTGGCCAGAAAAAGGCAAACGGAACCATCTACATCGAACACCCCGCCATTAATGTGGTCGATGCCTTCACGAAAGCGATGGTGCTGGGCGACACGGCGGCCATGGGCAAAATGATGACCGATGATTTCAAAGCGCAAAACGTAGTCACGTCCACGCCGTTTACCGAGGGAACGGGCAAAGCCGCCTTCCTGCGGAGTGCCAAAACGCTCCAGGAGCAGCTCGATTATTACTCCATCACAACCATCGAAGGAACGTACCCCGATGCGTTTGAATATGCCAAAAACCCCAGCGACAACAACGCCGTAACGGTCGATACGTGGGATGCGCGGAAGGGTGTCCACAAAAAAACGGGCGTGAAAGCGGACATCTACCTGCACCGTTCGTTTGAGCTGACCAAAGCCAACAAAATCCGGCGCATCTCGAATTATTCGAACCCCGAAGTGAATACGGAGATAGGTAACGGCTACACCGAACGCACCAACGGCACGATCTACAATCAGCACCAGAGCATCAACAACTTACGCCTGATGCTGGCCGCTGCCGAGCATGGCGACATGGAGAAGTACTACAGCTACTTCGATAAAGACGCCACGTTCTGGGATATTAACAACCCGGAATGGAAAGCAACGAATCTGGATGCCGAAAAAGCGGGCGACAAAGCCATTCTGGACAAATTCGAGTTTGCCAGTATCGAACAGTACGGTTATCCCGATTACATGCACTACGAAATGGGCGATAATAACGTGCTCTATTCATGGTGGATTTTACACCTGCGCCGGAAGTCGGATAAAAAGACAATACACGTGCCGATGCACTACGAACATGATGTGAACAAGGACGGAAAAATCGTGAATACGATCTCGTATTACAACGCGGCACTGGTGAAATAAACGGAACCAAGCATCGGCTTCTGAATCAGCCCGCAGGCCGATGCTTTGCGAAAATATCAGTAGGTTTTAATGCCAGTTCATCTCTCCTGATTCTCCCCGAAAAACCCAATGAAAACCAACCCGTTTACCCCAATCCTGGCCGCTGTTGCCGTTCTGTTTATCTGCGTTACCGGTCGCAATGCGCCCGCCCAGAAAGAAAAAGCTGCGACCGAACAGGCAGTTTCCAAGCCCGACATGGCCGCATTGAAAGCGGAGATTCAGGCCATTGAAACCGAGTGGGCCAGTGCTACAACCGCCAAAGACATTGACAAGCTAATGTTGTTCTACGCCGACGATGCCGTGGAAATGAATGACGACGAACCCATGCTTGTTGGCAAAGCCGCCATCCAACAGGCTATGCTCAAAAGCTGGGAAGCGCGCAAGGCAGGCGCGACGGTTTCCTACGAAACGATGGACGTGTACGGCGATGGCAACGTGGTGACCGAAGTCGGAAAAACCACGACCAAAGATGCGGCTGGAAAGGTAATCAGCGGGGGGAAATACGTGGGCATTTTTGAAAAGCGCGACGGCAAATTCATTTGCATCCGCGACATCAACAACGAGGATCAGACGGGCAAGTGAGGTGAGGCTGGGGTTTTTGACAGCGTAGTGAGTCGTTAGTGAACGCGGGTGCCGTAACGGCTACCCGTTTCCCAGTCCGTTTAAACCTGCGTTAATCATGACAACCAAATCCTCTGTACGAATCCTGACCGCTTATACGGCCCTGCTCCTGTTTGCCGCCGGCTGCAACGTACCTGCCACGTCAACGCCCGCTACGGCCGAAGAACTGTCGCAGATGAACCGGGATTTTGCCGCTGCGCTCAATGCCAAAGACGCGGTGGCGGCCGCGAATTGCTACGCTGAAGAGGCTACGTTGTATCCACCCAATGAACCTGCCGTTACGGGCCGGGCAAACATTCTCAACTACTGGCAAGGTGCCATTGACGCGGGGGCCACCAATGTATCCGTTAAAACGATGGCGACGGGCAGTGACGGGAACCTGGGTTGGGAAACGGGGCAGTTCCAGATGGACGTAAAAACGCCCGATGGGAAAGTTGTTGTCGATAAGGGACGATACACCGAATTACTCAAACGCAATGCAGACGGGAAGTGGGTATCGATCATGGGTATGTGGAATGCCAATGCACCACCGGCCCCTTGACGGGTTGCAGACAATGGCTTCGTGAAACTCCGTTTTTCGTATCTTGTGAGGTACAGAATACTGGTTGTCTTTACATGGGTAAATATATCGTTCGATGGCGGCTCATCATGTTGCTGACCCTGCTCTCACTCGCTGGACAGGCACAATCCACAGTGCTATATTTCAACGAGCCGCCCAAAGAGACGCTGGGTCGCAACAGAAATCAACTGGTTATCAATCAGTTTTTCACTGATCGCGACGATTTTCTCTGGTTCATCAGCGGTAATGGCCTGAACAGGTACGATGGCCACGAGGTCGTAACGCTCCGCTCCAATCCGGCTGACCTGAATTCCCTGTCCTCGTCGAACGCGATTGATATGATCCAGGATGAGCAGGGTAACTTCTGGATCACTACCCGCGACGGTGGCCTGAATGCTTATAATCCGCAAACCGGAAAAGTCTCTCATTTTCATCATGTACCCACAGATAAGGCCAGTTTATCGTCGGATAAACTCCGGTTCCTGCAACGCGATGAATCGGGTTATATCTGGATTGGGAGCGATTTAGGCATGAATAAGTTCGATCCCAAAAAGGGCAGCGCTGTCCGTTTTTTGCCCAAACCCGGCGAGGTGGGCCAGTTGCAGGGCAACCCACTATCGCCGATTCTGGTGGAGCCGATGGTGCGGCATGCCGGCTATATTTATGTGTACACAACGGCCGGGTTCGAGCAGTTTGACCGAACCCGTAACCGATGGCAGTGCTTTCCGACTGTAGACAAAAAAGGGCGCGCGGTCACCAACACCACCGATGGTCTCAACCTGACGAATGGCCTCTGTAGAGATCGTCAGGGCCTGATCTGGATGGGTGCTCCTGGTCAAACAGGGCTGCGTGTTTTCAACCCTAAAACCGGGCAAATCAATTGGTTCGATAGGCGAACGGGCGACGGTAAACCCATTTCGTTTCCAAAAGTGATGCTGGAAGATCGGCAGGGTCGGCTTTGGCTTTGCTGCGAAAACGACATTTTTCGCATTTCTGCCGACCGGACCGTCGTGGAGCAATGCACGCCTGTAGCCATCAGCAATGGGGAGCAACTCAAGGAACTGGTAACCCTGTACGAAGACGGTCAGGGGTTAATCTGGCTGGAGAGGGCAAGCGATAAAAATCCGCTTTTTTTCGACCCCCGCCAGGACCGCCACCCCAACATTCAACTGCCGAAATTGAGTAACTCCGCCGGGGTACCCACCCGGCCCGTAACGGAGTCCCTAATGCCCGACTCAGAAGGCTTCATCTGGATTAGTACCGATCTGGGCCTGATTCGCTATAATCCGGGGCTGGTCCCGGCCACTCCCGCGTACCGGGGGAACCGCACGCCGGGCCGACATGAGATGAAGATTGTACTGAAACAACCCCTTACCTATTTCACCAGCCCACTGCCAGGTGCGGCCAGGGCCAGTTCCGATCCATACCTGCTGGTAGGTGCGGAAGCGGGCCTGTTTGTTTACAACAAAAAAACGGGCCGTCTCACCCCTGTTCGTTTAGACAAGGCCGGGAGTAAGACGATCCCGAGTGCCATTGCTTCGGCAATTGACCGGGATGGTGACCTCTGGATTTCGACCTGGGGGCAGGGGCTTTTCCGCATTCCGAGCGGCAGTTTATCCGTCGAGACGGGGCTGGTGAGTAACTACGAACAGTGGAAAAATGATCCCACCAACGCCAACAGCCTACTGTCGAATACGTTGCAAAAAATTGCGGTCGATTCCCAGAATACGGTGTGGGTGTGCGGAGCCGCTCACGGGCTTAGTCGGGTAAACAAACGAACCCGGCAAGTGCAGCGGTTTGTGCTGCGACAAGGCGACCTCTACGGACTGGCCAGTAACTACACGTTTGCGCCCATCATTGATAAGCAGGGCGATGTGTGGGTAACGAGCGGGTACGCGGCCCCCCTACAGAAGCTGTCGGTCAAAACGGGACAATTCAAAAAATATGGTGCGGCAGATGGGTTTACGGATGATTATTTTGCCCACGCTACCCTCGACAGGGCCGGTAAAATCTGGTTCAACCAGAATCAGGTGGTATCCTGTATCGACCCTCTTACCGATCGGGTAACCACGTTTCCGCAGTTTGTAGGCAACTCGATTTACTCTACGCCCATTACAGCACTGGCTACAACCGGCGAGATTTATTTCGGTTGCCAGAATAACCTACGGAAGTTTGGTCCAAACGACACCACCCACAACATCCCTAAAGCGTCATCACCGCTGCGGTTGGTGGGCGTCTCCTGCTTCGACACCGACGGGACGCAAACCATGCGGCCCCTGCTCCCCAATCGCTGGCGAGCCAACGAACTGGCATTGTCTTACCGGGAAAACACCCTGGAACTCAAATTTGCGCTACTTGACTACCGCAACACCAGCAGCCGTGACTATGCCTATTCCCTGACCGGGCCAAATGACGAGCCGCAGTGGGTAAGCATCGGTCTGAAAAACACCGTCAATTTTGCCCAGATGATGCCAGGGACATACCTGTTCCACCTAAAAGCGCGCAACAGCGACGGCATCTGGACTAAACTGGCAACACCTCTGCGCATACAGATCAGCCCGCCCTGGTGGCAAAGTTCCTGGTCCTATACGGCTTACGTGCTGCTGTTGCTGCTTGGTTTTTGGTACCTGATGAAAGCCCGACTGCGTGAACAGGCGCGTGAACTGGCCCTACAGGAAGCTGTAGTAATAAAACAGCAGCGCGACGAGATTGCCAAAAAAAATACCCAGAACGAACTGCTGTTGAAAGAGATTCATCACCGGGTTAAGAATAACCTGGCCGTGGTGTCGAGTTTGCTGGCGTTGCAGTCGGCTAAAGTCACTGACCCCAACGTACTGGAAGCCATACAGGCCAGTCAGAACCGGGTGCAGAGCATGGGCATTATTCACCAGAAGCTGTATCAGGGCGAGCAGGTAGGGGCTATCGAAATGCACGATTATTTTAATAATCTGAGCGAAAGCATTCTCGATTCGTACGATGCCACTGGCCGTATTACCATCGATTGTTCAATGCCAGAACTGGTACTGGACATTGATACAGCGATTTCTATAGGACTGATAACGAACGAGTTAATGACTAACTCGCTTAAGTACGCGTTTGTCGGCAGGGACCGCGGCACTATTCGCATCAGCCTGACACAGATGGGCGACGATTCGTTGCTGCTGCAGGTTGCCGACAATGGTATCGGTAAGCCGCTCGTGGAAGCAGGCAGCGAAATGGGTTTCGGCACTCAGTTGGTGGACCTGCTCACCCGCCAGCTCGATGGTATTCTGACCTTCGAAAATCAGAACGGCACGCTGGTCAAACTTCGCTTTAACCGGCCGGTTACTGCCTGAGGCTGGTCAAAACCTGGCACCTATACTCGACCGTTTGCTCATCTGGTAAACAAAAGCCAGTATTTGGGATTCGAAGCCTCGCTTCGTTCCGGCAATATGATCCCAACTTTTATAAGAACTATGTCTGGTTGTGAGAATCCAGTGTTTTGGGCAGGACAGTAAATTTCTACGACAAAAGTCAACCACAAGCGGTTTTCAGTACCGTAAATTTAAGGTAGTATCTTAAATTTACGGTATTATGTTTACCCGATCCATTACACAGGAATTGATAGAGTTGGTTGCCGACCGGCCCGCTGTGGCACTGATAGGGCCTCGGCAAGTGGGGAAAACCACCTTAGTCCGCTCAATTACCGAACAGCTAACAACGCCCCCCCTTTATCTGGACTTGGAATCCACCCAGGATCTTAATCGACTACAGGATCCGGAGTTATACCTCTCCGAACGGCAGGACAGGCTCATCATTCTCGATGAGATTCAGCGCATGCCCCAACTCTTCCCCCTATTGCGGTCGCTGATTGACCGACACCGGGTTCCCAGCCGATTTGTGCTGCTGGGGTCCGCTTCCCCTCAACTGCTCCAACAAAGTTCGGAATCGCTGGCCGGACGCGTGGCTTATCTGGAATTGCAACCCCTTACCTGGTCCGAAGTTAAACGGCAAATCCCTTATCAGCAGCACTGGCTGCGTGGGGGATATCCAGATATGCTGCTGGCCAGTAACGACCGGACTGCTAACCGACGCATGAATGATTTTATCCAAACCTACGTGGAACGGGACCTGCCCGCTTTGGGCTTAGGGGCATCACCCGCCCGGGTGCGGACCCTGTTGTCTATGCTGGTGAGTACTCATGGCAACCAACTCAATGCATCCGAATTAGCCCGTTCGCTGGGTCTGAGTGTACCGACAATTCAAGGTTACCTGGACTTTTTGGAACAGGCCTTTCTCATTCGCCGGTTACCCCCCTACTTTATTAACATTGGTAAACGTTTAGTCAAGACTCCCAAGCTGTACCTGCGGGACAGCGGGATGTTTCACGCGCTGGCAGCTATCGACTCGATAGAAGCCCTTAGCGGTAGCCTGTACGTAGGCAGTTCCTGGGAGGGCTACCTCGTCCAGCAGGTGGTAGCCCGTTTAGCCCATGATACCCAGCCGTACTACTACCGCACGGCTGACGGCTCCGAACTGGACCTGGTGTTAGTGCGGGGCAGCAAGCCGGTGGTCGGTATTGAGATCAGGTACAGTAATGCGCCTAAACTAAGTCGGGGCAACTCCATTGCCGGTCGAGACCTGGGCGACCTGCCTCTGTTGGTGGTTACCCCTTCAGCCGAGGATTTTCGGTTGGATGCCCAGGTACAGGTTTGTAGCTTGACCACGCTGTGGGCGCGGCTACAGCCATACAATGTGCTGAATAATGAAGTAATGGACCAGCTTTAGGCTGTATCGTACAATCAGCTGATTGTGGAAGTAAAGTGTACCGCTGAAGTCACATTAGGAGGCTCAGGAGACAGAAAACGGGCTACGTGTGATCGTGCGTAGCCCGTTTCTATACTTCACGACGGGGTGGTATTGATAACACCTCAGCAGCTATTATTACCCTACGAGCGTAGGGGGAAAGAAATGAGATTTGAATTAGCCCCACATGGGAATCGTCGAACGTCCTCCCCGGTTGGCGTGGCTTTCGGCAATCTCCTCGCCGTAGTCATTGGCACCGGCACTGGTCAGATTCTCGCCGATTAAATCGGCCAATAAGAAAGCAGACCCGAACGCTGCCGCTTCCAGTGTATGCCCGGTTTCGTGCGCCAGAATGGCATCATAGGTCCGGTCCGGGGTGCTTCCATTTACGTAGTTCGGGTTCATGAACACAAAATGGCCCATATCGAATGCGGTTGGGTTACGGATCAGCCCACCCGACATAACAAAGGTGCCCGTTTTTACGTCGAAACCGAGTTTCTCAATCTTAGCCGCATCCCACTGCTGGAAGGTAACGCCCGCGACTACGAGGTTGACGGCGTAAAAGACTAACCCTAACCCGGTAACGCCCCACGACATCGGCATGAGCCAGCTGGTCCAGCCCAAAATACCCTGATAAACCGAGTTTTTGGCGATGCCATCGAACACGGCTAAAAAGTTGATGACGCCCAGCGTGATGCCAATGACCGGGCCGAAGAGAGCGGTCGCCAGCACGGCGTTCATACCAGCGTTGAAGCCGATCATAAAGCCCCGCATAAATTGCCCGAAGCCGGAACTGGGATCGACG
Source organism: Cytophagales bacterium (assembly GCA_038327655.1). GTDB lineage: Bacteria > Bacteroidota > Bacteroidia > Cytophagales > Spirosomataceae > JBBQLG01. The sequence goes on along the minus strand of JBBQLG010000024.1, from coordinate 5,349 downwards.
TTACTGGCAATGATGTACGAAATGCCGGTTACGGCCAGCGACGATAACAGCGCGGCACCAACGAGCAGGAGAACACCCGCCAGTCCTCCCGTAGCTGCTATGGCTACTACGAGGGCCACGGCTATCACCACGCCGACGATAACGCCGACCACCCCACCCACGAAACTCCAGAACGACAGCCCGGTGGGGTCATTTTTGTTCAGCGGATCGTTGGCAACGTAGCTGTACAGGTGTAACCCTTGCGGGGCGTGAAGAAATTTTTCGGGTTGGTAAATGGCCATCAGATCCGGCGTCAGGAAGCGGCCGAGCTTAGGGGAATAATACCGTCGGCGCATATACACCAGGCCCGACTCCTCATCGACCGGGTGCAGTGAGAACGTACGAAACGGCACACTGCCACTTTGCGAGGCCACATTCCCGAACGGAGATGTATCGACCTGCCCCACGCGTTGGCCCGTGGTGTCGGTAACGAAGGCGGTGCTGCCGGTGCTGTTTTCGTGCAGAAAGTGTGTGGTACCACCGGTGATGACGGCTACCCGCACCGACCTGACACGCACAAAATACGCCGGGCTCCCGTCCCGGATTTCGGCTTCGTCGCCGACATACAGCGTCCGGTCTACCTGGCCCTGCCCATCGTCTACGCGTTTGCTGATACGCAGGCCGAGGTGGTCGTAGCGATACTCGGCCGTTAATCCATCAGCGCGGCTAAACTGGAGCAGTTCATTTTTTGCATTGTAGGTAAACGCCTGCCCCGGCAGTGCGAGCAGGTTACCACCGGCATCGAACGAGGTATCGAACCGAATGCCTCCATCGGGCGTCACGCCGGCGATCCGGTCCGGATGTGCGCCGTCGTACTGGAATGTACTCCGGCCTTCTTCAAACCGCTGCAGGTTATAATCGTCGGCGTAGTCATACACACGTCGAACCGGGTTACCATTTTCCGTATTGGTCGTACTCGTCAGTTGATACAACGGATCGTAGCTGTACTGCCGCAGGCCTGCGCCACCGGGAGCAGTATCGTTGCTGCTGAGCAGGACTTCCAGCCGGTCGAAGCGGTACTCAATAGCCTCCAGCACTACGTTTCCCGGCGCGGTCGTGGTCTGACGACTGATTCGACCGGGGCCTGACGTGTAATCGTAAGTCGTGCGGACGTTGTTCTGATACTGCACCGCCGTTGGCAGACCGCGCGGGTCGTAGTCTACCTGTTGAATAGCACCCGGAATGGCCTTTAGCCATCCATTGGCCATGAGCTGCCGTTCGATCCGCGTACCGTCGGTATGAATACAAGCCGTGAGCCGTCCGAGTGGGTCGTACTCGTACCGGAGGGTCTGCGGATTGGCTTCGCCGTCGTAATGAAAAGCCCGTTGCAGCAGTCGACCGGCCGGGTCATAGGTAAAATCCTGTCGTCCGCCGGGGTAGCTTACGCCCGCCAGCCGCCCGAAGGCATTTTGCGCGAGGGTGTCATATTGGTACGCTTCCAATACGTTCGCTCCCTCGGCCAGCTGATGCAGTCGGCCCAATGAATCAAAAGTCGCCCGCAGGTCATGACCAGCCCCATCGCGCGTTCGGATCGGTTTTTTGCGGGCATCGTACCAGATAGTCCGTTCGCCCGACTCCCGCAGGACAATAGCAATTCGGTTGCCCCGCCGGTCGTACCGATACCGGAATTTAACGCCCCGCCGGTCTGACACGGTCAGCAGCTCGCCCATCGGGCCGGTTTCGTACGTAGTCTCGACGGTCTTTACGTTGCTTACCCGTTCGACTACCCGCAGCAGGTAGCGTAACGTATCAAACTCCTCCTCATGCGGAGTATCAGACTGACCCCGCCCGATGTTAGCGATGGAGTCGTCGGTATCATTGGCATCGCGGGTGACCACGCGAAAGGGCTCAATCAGTAGCGTCGAAATACCGCCATTGTAATTAATGGAGCGCACAGCCCGACCGCGGGCATCGTAAAAGAACCGGCGCGATGGCCGGTCAGCGGTATCCGGAGTACTAAAGTCGGTCGTTACGTCGAAGGTTGGCTCGAACTCTTCGGCCAGATCGCCCCAGGGGTTCAGCCGTTTCACACCCGATACAATCACTTTCCCCGGTTCAACGTCCACGCGTTGCTGAAACTCTTTGCCGTAGCCATCGAAATAGGTGATACCCAGCGATGTTGTTCCATCCGCCTGCATGAATCGGGCGATGCGCTGGTTAGGCACAACGGTTTCGTTGTATTCGTAAACGGTCGGACTGGTAGCGAGCGTTTGTCCGGGTTGGGCGGAGCGCAAGACCCGCCCCTGCGCATCGTAGGCAAACAGCGTGACGTTACCATCGGCGTAGGTGGTCTGCTCTACCTGGCCTGTGGCCCGGTCGTAGGCAAACGTAGTCTGCCCGAACGGGTCCGTTAAACCCGTGCGAAACAGCCCGTCGGCATCGTACGTATACCGGCTTTCGGTTCCCAGTGGATCTCGGGTAGCCAGAGCCAGTCCGCGGGCATCGTAGCGGCTGCGTTGCGGAACGGCAAAAACCGACGCAACACCGTCTGCATTCAGGGCCGGAGTGTACCCCAGGCTTGCCCCGTTCATGCCGGCATAATGGGCGTTGAACGCAGCCTGAGTCATTAGCCACTCTTCTTCCCGCGATGGTAGTCCCCGGTCGACCTGACCCGCGGGCAGACCAATAAAATCGGGTCCGTCGTAAAAGATTCGTTTCTCCGTCAGTAATTGCCCGTTGATGTCCCGCACCGTGATACGGGCAGGTTTATCCAGCAGATAATGCGTGGCGCTGACGGCGTACTGCATTTCGGTGGTCCGTTCCCGCACCGTCTGCGCCACGCCCCCACGCACGCCTGATCCGCGCAACACCTCCCGGACAACGTTACCGCCCGCATCGTAAGTGTACACTTTCTCCTCTACCCGGCGGTCATCGGTGCGTTCCATGTCTTCAGCCCTGTGAACCGTTACGAACACAAAACTGCGGGTTCGGCCATCGGGTGTCGTTTCCAGCACGCGCAGATCGTGTTCCGCCGTTTCAATGCGATACGGACGGTCCTGTAGCGCTGAGCCATCAAGGCCAAAGGTTTCGATGCGGCTCATCAGGCCATTGAGGGCTGCCTGTTCGGGGCCATTACCCGGCTGCTTTTCTTCGGCCATCAAAAACTGATGGACCTGCAGCGTATCGGGTCGACTGCTGTCTCCCCGTTCGATGCGTTCGGTACGTCGAAACCCCTGAAACTGCCGGGTGTGCCGCTCAAAATGGGCCTCATGGTACTTCATGTCCGTCTCGACCACCCGTCCCGACACGGTATCGGTTTCGCGGGTGTGCCCCACAACGAGGTAGGGGAAGGGGAAATTAGTCTGCCAGGTGACCCCTTCCTCCCGGTCGCGGAGGTAATCGTCGATTGCAGACCGGTACTGCAACTCCGAAATCAGGCCCGCCCCATTCTCGATCCGGGTGAGTAAATAAGGAGGCTGGCTGGCCGCGAACTCAACGTGAACATAAGCCGGGCTGCTCCGGGTAAAACTATTCCAGATCAGGCCTGTGCCTGCCCGTCCCGTCAGGTTTACCGCCCGCACGGTGCCGGGCATCGGCGTGGGTATCGTGGTGATCAGGACCGGATCGGCAAACCGGTTACCATTCTGGTTCTGGCAGATGGTTAAGCCCTCGGATGTAATCAGGACCAGTTCAGCACAACCGTCCCCATCCAAATCGGTCAGTAACAGCGTGTCGTCCGGGTTGGATCGGCGCAGTCGGGGCGCATGGGTCATCTGCACCCGCTCGCCAAACCGGCCCCGGCCCAGATTCGGCCAGTACTCCACCCGCCCCGATTGAACCCGTACAATATCGGGCAGGCCATCGCCGGTCATGTCGGCCAGGTGTACGTCCGGGTCGCCCAGGTCAATATCCAGCAGGTCAGGGGTTTGTTTCGGAATCAGCAGCGGTTCGTCCCATCCCTGACGCCCTGCATTGCGCCACCACACAAAGGCCCGCGCCTGGCTTGTCAGGGCATCAACCAGCCCGTCGCCGTCGGCATCAAGCAGTTGCAGGTTCTGATCGGTCCAGGTGGGCGTACTGCGGTTGCCGCGCGGGAACGCCACAAAATTCTGCCAGCCGTCGCGCCCCTCGTTTTCGTAATAGCCGGGCAGGGAATCCGGTTCGGCCACCATCAGGTCGGCCGTTCCCGAGCCGTCCATGTCCACAAAAGCCAGTCCACTGCGCGAAAACGATGTCGCCAATGGAGCTTCCCGCAATGGCCGGGGAGCGGCCCACTGCCCATTCCCTTTGTTGGCCCAGTAGTATTCCCGGCCGTTGCGGTTGAGCAGAATGCCTGGTAAGGGTGCGTTGTCGAGAGTAACCAGCGCCACATCGGGTTCGAGCAGCCCCGGCGGTGGTCCATCGTCGCTCGTCATCCACTTTACGCTGAGATCGGTCGGGTTGAAATCAGAATAGGCAAACCGGATCGGGGGGCGCGGCACATCCTGCGCTCCGTCAGGCGCTGTCCCGTGGGTTACGAGCCGAATATCGGCCAGCAGTGATACGCCACTGCCCGGTGCAGTCGTGTAGGCAACCGACCACGACCGAATTACCCGTTCGGCGGGCCGACCCGGATCAAGCATCAGTTCGACGCGGGCGCAGCGCAACGCCCGCCGACGTGAGAAGCCCGCACGCCCATCATGCCGCACATCGGACCGCGCTTCGTAGGTAAACCGCACTTCGTAAATGGCGTATCGGATGGTTTGCGGATACGCCATGCCCGAGTCAAACAGGTAGGTGTATTGAATGGCATTACCCGATACATCGAGAGACCGTTCGAGCAGCCACTCCACCACGCGGTCCGGATGGTCGGGGTGCGCCACCCGGCCCGCCGGTGTAAGGCCGAGTTCGTGTACCTGCCCGTTCCGATCCTCAATAACCCAGCCATCACCCCGGCGCCGGTAGCGACTAAAAGCGGTTTCGCGCATCGCCCGAAATGTACCGTCGACACTGGGCATCAACTCGTTGCCACCATCCATAAAGCGTTCAATCAGGCTCTCGTCCGGTGTTCCAAAGTCGAGTCGGCGGCTGATGCTGCGCAGGCCCATCCGCCAGCCCAGCCCCCAGGCACCATGCCCCGCGCCGTGTGCGTACTCCAGAGCGAGTTTGGGCATATGCTTGGCAACGCCGTCGGGCAGGGGCATCTGATAGGTGTAGGTCCCCTGCCCCGTACTCAGGTTAATGCTGAACGCTTCGCCCAGTCCCGCTGCGTTACCCGTACCGGCGGGCGGGGCATTTTTCTCTTCCTTAGCCATGACACGGTACGTTTAGCGGTACGTGAACGTATATTCCGAAAAAATCAGCAGGTCGCGCAGGCCGTTCAGGTTCAGC
>JBBQLG010000023.1:0-56014 GCA_038327655.1 Cytophagales bacterium | reverse complement strand
ATTAATTTTCTCATTAAATTTTCTATCTCATTGACTATAGGGTATGCTAGCATTGAGTAGTGTAGCGTTATATCATTCCAAATTATATCAATAACTGCCTTATCTGGACTCACTTTGTTAAGAATTTTCTTTATAGTTCTTATCAAAGAGTTAAATTGTTCTATTGATTCCGGCGGATCTGATTGCTCTAAATTAAGAGATAAATGAAAATACCTTTGTTCTTTATCTACTATATCTCCTGTATCCAACAAATATTTAACTGTTATATCATGGTCATTTTGCTTGAATTTTAAATTTTTCTTGTCTATAGAAATATTAGAATCCGCTTTCAGTAAATTATTGAAAGACTCTTTATTGTCACAGAAAGAACCGTCTTGTGGCGTGATTAATAGAAATTCTACCTTCATGAACAAAAAGATTAAAGAGTTGATGTTACGTAACAACGAGTAATCTTGAATAAAATCCCAACTTTTGTCAACCAGCAATCACCCCACCATCAGGAGCCGCCAGATACCGGAAATCAGCAGCAGGAGCAGTCCGGCGGGGGTGAGCACTTTCCAGCAGAGAAACATAAGCTGATCGACGCGCAGGCGGGGGAACGTCCAGCGAACCCACATCTGGGCCAGTACCGCCAGAAACGCTTTCGACAACAGCCAGAACATACCGGTGAGGGTGCCCCAGAGGGTGCCGGGTTCGCCACTCGTCCAGTCGGCCAAACGGATGGGACCGATGTTAGGCAGGGGCGTGTTCCAGCTACCCAGAAACAGCACCGCGCCGAGGATGGATACCAGCAGCATCATGGTGTATTCGGAGAGGTACAACAGCGCAAACCGCATCCCGGAATATTCGGTATGAAAGCCGCCCACCAACTCCGATTCGCCTTCGGGCAAATCGAACGGGGCACGGTTGGCTTCGGCTAAGGTGCAGATGAAATAAATGACGTAGACGAGGAGCAGGAACGGGTTACGAAGGATGTTCCAGCTAAAAATGCCGCCCCAGCCGGTCACGTCGATCCCCGTTGCTTTCAGGCCGAACAGGTAATTGGTCTCGAAGGTATAGATGCCTTGCTGAAAACTGATCTCCTGCAAGTTGAGCGTCTGGCAGATCATCACGACGCACAGAATCGTGAGGCCCAGCGGGATTTCGTATGAGACAATCTGCGCCACCGACCGCATCGCCCCAAACAGCGCGTATTTATTGTTAGACCCCCAGCCCGCCATCAGTGTCCCGACGACATCGAACGAGATAATGGCCAGCAGGTAAAACACACCCACGGCCGTTGCCGATCCCTGCAAATCGGGGCTGAGCGGCAGCACGGCAAAGCCCGCGAAGATCGACGCGAAAATGATGGCCGGTGCCAGCAAAAACAGCTTCCGGTCGGCCGCAGCGGGGACGATGTCTTCCTTTTGCAGCAGTTTCAGCAAATCCGCGAAGAGTTGCAGTACCCCCCATTTACCCACTTCCATCGGCCCCAGACGGTCCTGAATAAACGCCGAGATTTTGCGCTCGGTGTACACCCCCACCACAATGAAGCCGGGTGCAATCGCCAGGAAGAGGAGGAGTGGAAGCAAAATAGTTTGTGGTTAACCTCACCCCCAGCCCCTCTCCTTGAAAAAAGGAGAGGGGATTAGGCTCGGTATCTTTTTTTGCGTTGCAAAAATGTATCTAAGTCGTCACCCTTCTCCTGTTTAGGAGAGGGGCCGGGGGTGAGGTAGCTAAAATTCTGCCTGTTTCGGTGCTCTGGGGAACGGGATTACGTCGCGGATGTTGCCCATGCCCGTCACGAACAGGACCAGCCGCTCGAAGCCCAAACCGAAACCCGCGTGTGGAGCCGAACCAAACCGGCGGGTGTCCAGATACCACCAGATGGCTTCGGGGTCGATGCCGACTTCGGCCATGCGGGCGGTGAGTTTGTCGAGGTCATCTTCGCGCTGGGAGCCGCCAATGATTTCGCCGATGCCGGGAAACAGCACGTCCATTGCCCGGACGGTAGGACCGAATACCTCACCCCGCGCATTGGTCGCCGGGGCATCATCCTGCTTCATGTAGAACGCCTTGATCTCGCGGGGGTAATTAGTCAGGATCACCGGTTTTTTGAAATGCTTCTCGACTAAGTACCGCTCGTGCTCCGACTGCAGGTCGACACCCCACTTTACGTCGTACTGAAACTGCCCTTTTTTGGCGGGTTTCGAGTTCATCAGAATATCGACCGCTTCGGTGTAGGTGAGCCGCTCAAACTCGTTGCTGATCACGAGCTGAAGCTTTTCGATCAGGCTCATCTCGCTCTGCTCTTCCTTCTTTTTCGTCTTTTCCTCCTCTTTCAAGCGGTTGTCCAAAAAAGCCAGATCGTCGGCGCAGTGTTGCAGGGCGTAGCGGATCACGGTTTTCACGAAATCCTCGGCCAGATTCATGTTGTCTTCCAACTCGTAAAACGCCATTTCCGGCTCGATCATCCAGAATTCGGCGAGGTGACGCGTCGTGTTGGAATTCTCCGCCCGAAACGTTGGTCCGAACGTATAAATCTTGCCTAACGCCAGCGCACCCAGTTCGCCCTCCAACTGCCCCGACACGGTCAGGTTGGTTTCGCGGCCGAAAAAGTCCTGACTGTAATCAATTTTGCCGTCGTCGGTTTTGGGTGGATTGTACGGGTCCAGCGTAGAGACGCGGAACATTTCGCCCGCACCCTCGGCGTCCGAAGCCGTGATGATGGGCGTGTTGAGGTAGAAAAAGCCGTTGTCGTTGAAGTACTGATGCACGGCAAAAGCCAGCGCGTGACGCACCCGCAGGATGGCACTGAACGTGTTGGTGCGGGGCCGCAGGTGGGCAATCTCGCGCAGAAACTCCAGCGAGTGCCGCTTCGGTTGCAGCGGGTATTTTTCGGGGTCAGCCACACCATAAATCTGCACATCCGAAATCTTTACTTCCACCGCCTGTCCCGACCCCTGCGACTCCACTAATGTGCCCTTGATAGCGACGCAGGCTCCGGTGGTGATGAGTTTCAGGATATCGTCGGGCAGTTGACCGGCTTCGGCCACGGCCTGAATGTTATTGATGGTCGAGCCGTCGTTGACGGCAATGAACACGGCGTTTTTGCTTTCGCGCTTGGTACGCACCCACCCTTTGACCGTTACGGACCGGTCGGACGGGTGGAGCAGAAGCAGTTGCTTGATCGGTAAATAAGGCATGAAGTACGGGTTATTTCGGACGGCAAAGGTAGACCGCATCGGCGGCCCGGCGCGATTTTCAACAGATAAATGTACTAATTCAGGATTAATACCTCAGCGACCCACAGGTAACCAGACCGATTGAGCACTTTTTAGACAAAACGGCCCGAATACTGTTTAACAAACTGAAACACATTCATTACACAAAACACTCAACGCAATGAATCCTAAAAGCATCATGGGTATGATTCTGACGCTCGTCGGTTTGGTCGGGCTAATCTACGGCGGCATGGACTTCACCAAAGGGGGCGTTTCGCAGGCGTCGTTTGTTTATGTCATCCTCGGCGGCATCTTCTTTTTCGCCGGCATTGGCCTGATTCGCAGCACCAACGGCTGACCAAAATCGGCTTCTGGTAGCCTCCGAATTAATTCGGGGGCTACCGGAAGCAGGATAGATTTACCAAAGTTTATCGGGGTATTTTCCGGTGTCGTGCAGCCGCTGGAAATCGGCCGTCACCGTGGCTTTGTCTTCCGGGTACGTCACGCCGAACCATTCCGACTGACTTTGGAACACTTTACAATGCCCTATCTGGTGCTGAATCAGGTGCGTCATGATCGTCGGGATATAAAACTCGGCCTTCGGGCTGTCGAAATTGGCGCGGGCATAGCGCTCAAACTGGTCCTGCAATTCGGGGAACACCGTTGGTTTGAAACCCCAGAAATTCATGGACACCGGCGTGTCGGCCGCGAGCGTCGTCAGCCCGTCCGCTTCGTCAAACACGATTGTACCATCGTCTTTCCGGTAGATTTTGGTCCGCTCGATCACCGATGCCAGATTCCCGTGCGTATCTAACCGGCACACGCCCCGCGAGACCGACCCGTTTTCCGACAGCGTGTTTTGCACCTCGTAGCTCACCATCGCGTGAAGTTGGTTGTCCTGATCGGTTTGCAGAAAATGGCTGAGCAACTGAAACGCTTCCTGCCCGTAAAAATCGTCGGCGTTGATGACCGCGAACGGCGTGTGCGTGTGGGCTTTGGCGCAGAGCATGGCGTGGGCCGTCCCCCAGGGTTTGGTGCGCGTCACCGGCCCCAAATCAGCCGGAACGTACGAGTCTAAAGACTGAATGGCGTAGTCGAACTCAATTTTACCGGCCAGTTTGGGCGCGAAAATTTCTTCGAAATCAGCCCGAAGTTCTTCGCGGATGATGAATACTACTTTGCCAAAACCGGCCCGGATGGCGTCGAAAAGAGAATAGTCAATGATGGTTTCGCCATTCGGCCCAAACTGATCGAGTTGTTTGATACCACCGTAGCGGCTGCCCATACCGGCGGCCAGAATCAAAAGGGTAGGTTGCATGTGAGCGGGTCTAAGCGTTTGCGCGTTCCCAAAGGTACAGAAAAGCCCTTTTTCAACTTCATCAAAGCGGTCCGGTTACTCGTTTATCCGTTTACTCAATAATTAAGAAAATATAATCCCGGCATTGTTCAATAAATCATCCGGTTGTCGTTATAATTGTACGCTAAACAATAGTTAGTAAAACAAGTATTATACGGCTATGCCTTTCTACCATACCCTCGGTCAGATTCCCCCCAAGCGGCATACACAGTTCCCGAAGCCTAATGCCGACGGACTGTATTATGAGCAACTGTTTGGCACCATCGGGTTCGAGGGCATATCGTCGCTGCTGTACCATGTGCATCGCCCGACGATGGTGCGCGAGGTACTGGAGAGTGTCGATGTAATGCCGAAATTAGCCGTCGAGCGGAATATGCTGGCCCGGAAACTCATCGGCTTCAACGTCGAACCCGCAGATGATTTTCTGGAGAGCCGGGTACCTTTACTGGTTAATAACGATCTCATTTTCGGACTGGCCGCACCACGTCAATCGCTGACTGATTATTTCTACAAAAACGCCGATGCTGACGAGTTGATTTTCGTCCACAACGGCACGGGGACGCTCCGTACACTGCTGGGCAACATTCCATTCGGCTACGGCGATTACCTCGTCATTCCACGCGGGATGATTTACCAAATCGAGTTTGATTACGCCACCGACAGCAGTGACCCGGCCAATCAGCCCCGTCTGCTCTACGTCGAATCGCGGTCACCGATTTACACCCCGAAGCGGTACCGCAACCATTTCGGGCAGTTGATGGAGAATTCGCCGTTTTGTGAGCGCGACATCCGGCGTCCGCAGGATTTGGAAACGCACGACGAAACGGGTGATTTCCTGATGAAGATCAAAAAGCAGGGGTCGCTGCATTCGCTGGTATACGCGTCGCACCCGTTCGATGTGGTGGGCTGGGACGGGTATAATTATCCGTACGCCTTTAACATTCAGAATTTTGAGCCAATTACGGGCCGGGTGCATCAGCCGCCGACGGTTCACCAGACGTTTCAAACCGACACGTTTGTGGTATGTTCGTTCGTGCCCCGGCTCTACGACTATCACCCGCTGGCCATTCCCGCGCCTTACAACCACTCCAACATCGACTCCGACGAGGTGATTTATTACGTCGACGGTGATTTTATGTCGCGGAATGACATTGCGCGGGGCCACATCACCCTGCATCCGGGGGGCATTCCGCACGGCCCGGCCCCCGGCGCGATGGAGCGCAGCATCGGCAAAACCGGTACACACGAATACGCCGTGATGGTCGACACCTTTCGTCCGCTGATGTTAACAGCGCAAGCGGTGGCATTGGATGATGGGAAATACTACAAATCGTGGCTGGAATAAACTCACCTCGCGTAAAACAACTCATGGAAACCCTCGAACTCATTAACCCGACAATGACCGACGCCGGAACGCCGGAACACGTCGATTTCCTGCCCCTGAACGGCACGGACTACCTCGAACTCTACGTGAGCAATGCCCGGCAGGCCGCTCACTACTTCCAGACCGCGTTTGGTTTTCAGCCGCTGGCCCACGCCGGACTCGAAACCGGCCTCCGCGACCGCGAATCGTACGTGGTGGTACAGGACAAAATCCGGCTGGTACTGACCTCCCCCTTAGCCGGTGGCACCGCCATTGGTGAACACATCGACCGGCACGGCGACGGCGTAAAAGTCGTGGCCCTGTGGGTAGATGATGCCAGCAGTGCCTTTGCGGAAACGACCAAACGGGGGGCTAAACCCTATCTGGAGCCGCTCCGCGAAGAAGATGCCGACGGCTATGTGGTGCGCTCGGGCATTCACACCTACGGCGATACGGTACACGTTTTTGTAGAGCGGGGTGCGTACAACGGCATTTTCCTGCCCGGCTATAAACCCTGGAATCCGGCGTACCAACCCGAACCGGCTGGCCTGCACTACGTCGATCACTTAGTCGGTAATGTGGGCTGGAACGAGATGAACCCGTGGATGAAATTTTACGGGGACGTGATGGGCTTCCAGCAACTCGTTTCGTTTGACGACAAAGACATCTCGACCGATTACACGGCCCTGATGAGCAAGGTGATGAGCAACGGCAACGGCCGCGTAAAATTCCCGATTAATGAACCGGCCGAGGGCAAAAAGAAGTCGCAGATCGAGGAATACCTTGATTTTTACGGCGGACCGGGCATTCAGCACATCGCCGTCGCGACGGATAACATTGTCGAAACGGTGCTGGCGTTGCAAAGCCGGGGCGTTGAATTTCTGAAAGTACCCACGGCGTATTATGATACCCTGTCCGGCCGTATCGGTCAGATCGACGAAGAAATCGAGACGCTGCGTCCGCTGGGCATTCTCGTCGATCGGGACGACGAGGGCTACCTGCTCCAGATTTTCACGAAGCCCATCTGCCCCCGCCCGACGTTGTTTTTCGAGATCATTCAGCGTAAAGGGGCCAAATCGTTCGGCAAGGGCAATTTCAAAGCCCTCTTCGAAGCCATCGAGCGCGAACAGGAGTTAAGAGGGACGTTATAATTTAGTGATTGACTTGTTGACTGATCGAATGATTGAATAAGTCAAATACCACCTATTCAATCATTCGATCAGTCAATCATTCAATTTACAGAGATGACTCAGGACTATTCCCAATACACCCCCGACGATCAGGCGGTCTGGAAACTGCTGTTCGAGCGGCAGATGGCGCAACTGCCGGGCAAGGCCTGTCAGGCGTACATGGACGGGATTGTGGCGACGGGTTTTCCCAACGTCCACATCCCGAACTTCGACCTGGACCTGAACCCCCGTTTGCTTCCCATTACGGGCTGGCGGGTGGTGGCCGTGCCGGGACTTATTGACAACCGGCAGTTTTTTGAGTTGATGGCCGACCGACAGTTTCCGGCTACGACCTGGCTCCGTACCCGCGACCAACTCGATTATTTGCCCGAACCCGACATGTTTCACGACACCTTCGGCCACGTACCGGTGCTGTCGAATCAGGCGTTCTGCGACTTTCTGGCCGCGCTGAGCCGCATCGCCCTGCGCTTTGTGGATCACGACGAAGCCATCGACATGATCTCGCGGCTTTACTGGTACACGGTTGAGTTTGGGTTGATTCAGGACGGAGATGGATTACGGATTTATGGGGGTGGCATTCTCTCCTCGCCCGGTGAAACGACGTATAGTTTGTACAGTGATGTGCCCAAACGGTATCCGTACAGCGTTAGTCGCCTGTTGCAGACACCGTACATCATCGACCGGTTTCAGGAACAATATTTTGTCATTGAGTCGTTTGACCAACTTTTCTATTCCATTTCAGAAATAGAGGAAACATTGGAAGCATTGCTGGTCAGTTGATACCTACATTTGCCGATACGAACTACCTTACCATCCGGTTGACGGCACCTGACTACGTTGCAGCATGACGCACCCCTCCGACCAACGCGCTTACTATTTCAAGATTGACACCACAATCAAAAAGATCAAAAATGCCCTGCAAAAACAGTTCAACGACGCCGGTTTTGACCTTACTGTTGACCAGTGGGTATTGATCGACCATGTGTTTCGCAACCCCGGTATCAGTCAGAATACGTTATCTGAACTCACGACCAAAGACGCACCCACCGTTACCCGGATTATTGATCTGCTCCACAAAAAAGGGCTGGCCGAACGCCGGATGGCCGAAGACGACCGCCGGAAATTCCTGATTTACCTGACCCCGGCGGGCGAAGCCAAGTACAGCGAAGTGCTGCCCATTGTGGTCGACATCCGACGCAAAGGCTGGGGCGAACTCAGCGACGACGACTATCAGCATTTCGTCCGCATCATGGATTCGATCTACCGGAATTTTAATTGATTTATGTACGGAATATTCAGCGACGAGGGTAGTGCGCCACGCGTCGGTTATAAAGTCGGCAATCAGATTCTTGACCTGACCGTTGCGTTCAATCTGGGGGTTTTTGCCGACGTGTTGCCCCACATCGACTCGGTTTTTGCCCGTCCCACGCTGAATGATTTTATGGCCCTCGGCTCCGTTACCTGCCGGGCCATCACGCAACAGATCAGAGCGTATTTGCAAACGGAAGAAGCGCAATCGGGCGTATTTCATGAGTTGCTGTTTGTGCCCCTCGCCAACGCTACGCTGCACCTACCGATCGAAATTGGCGATTACACGGACTTTTACGCGGGCATTCATCACGCCGAAAACGTAGGGCGTATATTCCGTCCCAATGGCGATCCGCTGCTGCCCAATTACAAACACATGCCGGTAGCGTACCACGGCCGGGCATCGTCCATCGTCGTGTCGGGAACGCCCATCAAACGGCCATCCGGGCAGTTTTTGCGGGGCGACGACGTTGTTTTCGGCCCGACGCAGGCACTGGATTTCGAGCTGGAACTGGGCCTGATTATCGGCCGCCATTCGGCAATGGGAGAGCCGGTTTCCGTTGCCGACGCGGAAGATTATATTTTTGGCGTCGTGCTCTTCAACGACTGGTCGGCGCGGGACATTCAGCGGTGGGAATACCAGCCGCTGGGGCCGTTTCTGGGCAAAAACTTCGGCTCCTCGATGTCGGCTTGGGTCGTGCCGTTTGCCGATCTGGGGCCCTTTCGCGTGGCCGGTCCGGTGCAAGACCCGATGCCGTTGCCCTACCTGCAAACCCATCAGCCCGGCCATTTCGATTTGCCACTGACGGTCAGTCTCAACAACACGGTGATTAGTGAAAGCAACGCCCGGTTTCTGTATTGGAGTTTCGCGCAGATGATTGCACACCACACCGTCAACGGCTGCAACCTGAACGTAGGCGACGTGCTGGCGACCGGCACCATTTCCGGCCCAACGCCCGACCAATACGGCTCACTCCTCGAACTCACCGGGAACGGCACCCAACCACTGAAACTGCCCGACAGCACGGAAATGACCTTTCTGCGGGATGGCGACACGGTAACGATGCAAAGCCGAACCGCAGCAAACGACATGGTCCTCGAATTGGGCGACGTGACCGGCCGCATCGCCTGAATCATTACCAGCTAATCCCCAGCGTTGGTTCGGCTATTCCCATCGGCACGGCTACCGTTAGTAGGTTACCGACAAAAGCAAAGGGGGTACTCTTTCCATTCAGCACTACTTTTTTGGGTGCTCTGGCTGCATAAGCCCTAAACGTCCCCCCTTCGTACAGCTTAATTTCAGCGGTCTTACTTTTATAGTCAGCACCCACAATCGTAGCGGGGGCGTTGTATTTGTTGGTCAATCCGAACGCTGCGAATCCGTTTTTAACCGACACCACATACCGAAGCCCATACCCCATCCGGGGCAGACTGACCGGGATAACCGTGTTTGGCCCGGCCATTTTTACCGTGCCCGCGAAGTAATCATACACGGCGAACTGTTCCCCCTTCAGCCCACGCACATCGGCCGGACGAAAACTACCCGCTACCCTGTCCGTATCGGCCGCGTTGAACAGCCCCAGCAACCCCGTTTCGCCCACCCGCGAATACGTTTTGAACAGTTGCGCGCCCTGTACCTGAAACAAACAATCGTCGGTAGGCAGCAACGGCGTATCGGCCCGAATCGACTTTCCATCGGCAAACACGAGCCGGTTCAGGAGGTCGAAATTCTGTTTTCCCGGCTGGTCCGTCAGGTAAATCGGGCCGTTGTTGAGCGTTCGGGCCAGCGCGTGAAACACCGCGTTGGGGTTGTACGACTCAAACATATCGAAATCAGGAATGGCCATCTGCGAAAAATAAATGGCATTATATACCGCCTGCACCACGTGGGCAGCCGCATTGCCCTCTTCCAGATTATACGTATTCCCCTTCTCCGCCGGAAAATAATCTTCCACCGACCGGGCCACCGCCGAGGTACCGAAATTCAGGTAGGCGTCGGCGGTCATGTCCATGCAGTTGATAATGGCCCCGCCAAAGTGCTTATTCACCGATTGATACAATGCCCGGTGAATAGACTCCGACAGGCTGAAAATCGGGTAGGTGTTTACCGCCATTCGCTCGGCTACCAACTGGTTATCGACCTTCACAAAATCAAAGCCCTCCCCTTTCAGATACCGGTGCCAGGTGTCGAAAAAAGTTACGAGCGAATCACTATCGGGCCGGATAAAGTGGTACGTTTTCAGATCGGTGTCTTTACCCGTCGGGCTTTGTTTCTGCGTCCAGGAGAAGAGTTGCTCGGTGTAGCGTTTGCCCAGTTCGGAGTCGGGGTCGATGCCGTTCCAGTAGCCGTCGAAGGCGTGCCAGATACCGGCGTATTTCAGACCGTACTGACTTTTCAGTTTGGTAATCAGCGGCTTAAACCCATTCGGAAACTTGGTCGGATCCGGCTGCATCGACTGCAACTGGTTGTTTTTGTGCTGAAACCAGCCATCGTCAATCAGCAGCCACCCCAGCGGAAAGGTATGATCCGTAAAGGTTTTGACTCCTTCGATGATGTGGGCTTCGTTGAGTTTCGCGCCCATCGCCGACGCGTTCCACGTACACCAGCCGAGGTACTTCATCGGTTCGGGCAGGGTCTTTTTACGGCT
Organism: Cytophagales bacterium; assembly: GCA_038327655.1. Taxonomy (GTDB): domain Bacteria; phylum Bacteroidota; class Bacteroidia; order Cytophagales; family Spirosomataceae; genus JBBQLG01. The sequence goes on along the minus strand of JBBQLG010000023.1, from coordinate 44,945 downwards.
CAGGTTTTCGCCTTTTCCCATTACCGTCAGTGCCGTCCGGTAAATACGCCCGAAGAGTTCGTACGGGTCGCGGCCGAAGGCAACGGCCATCGCGGGTACCTGTTTTACGGAAGGCGTTACGGCATAACTCACCGCTTTGCTGCCCCACTGTCCGGCCTCACTGCCCAGCGTGGTGCGGAAGCCGCTGCCGCTCATGGGCACGGCGGCCCCGTAGACTCCGTCGGCGTATTGCCAGTAGAAAAACTGCACATCCCAGGGCTGCATCGTCGTGGCATCCGTGATGGCGATGGGCTTCGTCCAGCTATTCCAGGGTTTGTACCGCCAGAGGGTAAGGCCGTGGGTCAACTGCGGGATTTTGTCGAAGAAAACACCCGCGAAGTCCTGCGGGTTAGACGCTCCGGTGTCGTTCAACAGGGTAAGCAGTGCCACATCATCGCGCACGATTTTTTGTACGGGCAACGCGCCACTCCCATGTTGAATCGCACCCGTACCGCCCGTCAGCCGCGCCTTGCCTCCCCAGTTCAGCGTAAACGTTTTGCCCGTCTCCGTGACGGCGAGGGGCTGGGCAATGGCGACAGATGCCAGGATCAGGCAGGCAAGCAGGCAGGTAATGCGATTCATCGGATGGATTCTGTCCGGGCAAGATAAAGCATTTCAGCGGTTAGTGAGTAATGACAAGTCGCCGGCAGAAAACGGTATCGCCTACCTGCATTTTCAGCACGTATTGCCCTGTGGGTGCACCCTGCCCTTTCAATGAAATCGAAACCGTATTTGCCTGTTCCGGTAAAACGACCAGTTCTTTCGTGGTCACCACCTGACCGGCGGCATTTATCAGCGACCAGACGGCTTTTGAACTCTGTGAAGCCGTGAACGCTACGGTTATGGCGTCGGCCGTTGGGTTCGGGAATACCCTGAAATCGCCAGCGGGCGCGGTTGGCTCTACGGCGGTAATCACGGCCAGCGCCGAGACGAATTCCAGTTCCAGCACCACACTCTTCGAGAAAGTCGGTAAGGCGATAATCGCGTTTTTGGCCGTCAGTGCAACGCTGTCCACTTTACTCACCACTCCGGTGATGGTGTTGGTATATGTAGCCCGGTATTTACCCGCTGGCAGACCCGCCATATCGACCGTGGCACCAGTCAGGTTGTCGGCATTGGCGGGGTCGTACACCAGCACGTACGCTTTTTTCGGGCTGCTGAACCCGGCGGTTTTCAATGCTGCCGCGCCCGCTTTGGCCGTAGGCGTCAGGTCGGTTAGCGGGCCTTCTTTCACGAGGTCTTTACCCTGCAAAAACAGGGCCGGGTACTTGAAAATGTTTGCCCATTCGGGTTTCACATAATCGTCCCAGAGCCACATCAGATGCGGCACCTGATTCATCACACCCGTCCAGATGCTGGTCCGCTGCACATCAAACGGCGTAGCGGCCGTGTTGACGTCCAAGCCGTATTCGCCACAGAAAACGGAGGTGCGGCTCAGTGTCTGGCGGAAGCTTTTGTCGCGGCTGGTTTGCTGATTCAACAAATCCTGGGTGTAGAGGTGGTACTGCACGTTGTCCAAGCCCGTCTGCTTGTCTAAGTTGGGTAGCTGGCTGTCGTCGGCACTGGTCGCGACAATGTGTTTAAAGGCGTCGATGGATTTCACGTACTGCCCCATTTCGTTGTGCCAGTCGATCACGCCCGTTTTCCAGTTGGCCGTCTGACTGCCGTTGATGCCCGTAAACTGCACCTCGTTGAACAATTCCCACGCGAAAATCTGGTTGGAATAGCCCCATCGGGCCACGATGTAGCGGAGCAGTTTTTTGGTCAGCACTTTGGCGTCGGGGTTGTAAAAAAACGCTTCGGCGCGGTCCAGCATGCCACCGTTGGCCTTGTTGTAGGGGTTATCGGACCAGTTGGAATTGACGTTCTCCGAAAACATGCCATGTTGAAACAGCACGACCTGCATGTTCACGTTTTTCTGTTCGCAGAGGGCAAAAATAGAGTCGTTGTAAGCAGCCGCGGCCTGGCTGTACCGCCCCAGCCCGAAGGTGTAATTGTCGTTTTTCCACTCCAGGGCCTGCCGGTTAAAGGGCACCTGCCAGTACCGCATCAGGTTGGCCCCGCCCGCAGCTAAGTTATTCACAATCAGCGTGTAGTTTTCCACACTGTTCCACCCCACGTTTATTCCCAGCGGGTAATACGGCTCGCCCGTGCTGTGCCGGTAATACTGCCGGTTCTGCGCGTCGATGCCGATGTAGCCTTTATCGACACCCGGCGCAACCGTCACGCTGTAAGCCGCCGACAACGTGACACCGGCTTTATCGGTCAGCCGGAGCGTCACGGCATGGGCACCCAATTGGGGCGAACTGAACCGCAACGCCCAGTACTGTGTGGTCGAATCGGGCTTCCAGTTGCCGTTGCTGTAGGCGCCCCTGATGTAATAAAAGCAGGGCACCGTCAGCGTTTTCTGGTCGGGCAGGGTGATGAGCGCATCGACCGATACCTCAGCCGGGTCATAGACATTCGTGTACTTGTTGGCCAGCACAAAGGCACCCTCTATTTTCTCGTAGGTTTTAGGTTGCGTCGTCAGCCACTGAATCTGACTGATGCGCTGATTGACCGGCAACACATACACCATCACCTGCTTTTTCGAGACCTTGCCCTCATTGTCCGTTGCCGTCAGCGTTACGGTGTACAAACCGTCTTTCGCGTAGGTATGCGTCAGCACCGCCCCCGTTCCCGGCTGACCGTCCTGAAAGTCCCAGGCGTAGGACGCAATGGTGCCGTCGAGGTCGAACGACTGCGACGCATCGAACGTGATGGGTTCGCCCAGTTTGACCTGCGTTGCCGATGTCCGAATCGACAGCACCGGCCGCCCGTCGGTGGATGCGGGATTACTCAGTGCGAAATCGTCGAGGTAAACGTCGGCTTCGGCTTCATTGTCCACCGAAGCGGTGATTTCCAGCCGGTCGAATTCTTTATCGACCAGGGCGGTCAGGTCCATTTTAGCCGCCGTCCACTGGTTGGCCAGCGGCCGGAACTCGTACGTCGGTGCCCATGACTCCGCCAGGGTAACGCCCGCGTTGATCACCTTCACGTAGACCCGCCCCTGCGTACCGGAGCGGACGTTGAAGGTCAGCGTGTTGTATTTTCCAACGGCAATTTTCTGCCCGAAATTCAGCGTAATCGCCCGCCAGTTACCAGCCAGTTTTTTGTAATAAGCAGCTTTGGTACTCGCATTGCCCGTTTTATCGGGATTGTCGACCACCTTCGCCTGATCGCCGGAGAGGCCAGTGGGCGTAGTGGCGGCCGTCTCAAAATCGGCAATAACCCTGACCTGCGCACGAGCGACGGTGCTGAGTAGTGCCATCAATACCCAAATCGTAAACTGGTTTTTCATACGGGCGAGCATATTTCGACGTAAAATAGAACATTACGTAGCAAAAATAGGACTCAATACACCCGAAACGGAATAGGGTAAACCCGGCTATCTTAAAACTTAGGGTAAACCCGAACGACGGAGAATCAGTTGAATAGAGGTGAATACTCCGGCTCGTCAGCATCGTTTACCAACTAACGGTACCTTTGCCAAATAATAGCCGCGCCCAGACTTCTTACCGATTTAGCCCCGTGAAAACCGTCAACCCATCCGACCTCACCCCCACCGACTTTTACCGCCTGCTGAACAGTTCGGTAGCCCCCCGCCCGATTGCGTTTGTGAGCACCGTCAGTGCCGAAGGACACGTCAATCTGGCTCCCTACAGCTTTTTCAATGTCTTCGGGTTCAACCCGCCGATCTTAGTGTTCTCGCCCAGCCGCAACCGGCACGGCGGCAAAAAACACTCGCTGCTGAACGTGGAGGAAGTACCGGAAGTAGTCATCAACGTGGTGAATCACCGGATGGTGGAGCAAACGTCGCTGGCCAGCGCGGAATTCGACCGGCACGTGAGTGAGTTCGTCAAGGCGGGATTTACGGAAATGGCGTCGGACCGGGTACGTCCGCCCCGCGTCGCCGAATCCCCGGCGGCTTTTGAGTGCATTGTCCGGCAATTGGTACCACTCGGCGACAGCGAGGGCCACGAGGGGCCGGGCGCGGGTACCTTGGTTATCTGCGAGGTCGTAATGGCCCATTTTCATGACGATATCTTCGACCCGAAAGGCCGGATCGACCCGCACCGGATTGACCTCGTAGGCCGGTTGGGTGGTGACTGGTACACCCGCGCCAACGACGAGGCTCTGTTTGAAGTCGCCCGCCCCCGCTTGGGCGTTGGCGTCGATCTGCTGCCCCGCAGCGTTCGCGAAAGCAACATTCTGACCGGTAATGAGCTGGGAAAACTCGGCAGTATGGAAACCATGCCTTCGGCAGAAGAAGTAATCGCGTATCGCCAATCCGGTGCCCTGAATGAGCTATTCGACGAAGCCCAAAACGGCTGCGCTTACCTCCCGGACCTGCTGCATCACCGCGCCAAAACCCTGCTCGCCGACGATAAAACCCACGAAGCGTGGTTGGTCTTGCTGCAAACAAGTCTGGCGTAACGGGTATCGGCGGTGCTATCGACCCGGTTGACAAGTCACTTTTGGCGAGACACTTGTCAGCATATACGGATTTAGTGACCCGCCCGGCTCATGAAGCGTCTATTGGTTGACTTGCCGACGGATTGCTGTACTATTGCCCCAAAATTGACGGTTGACCATACCCGTTGTCCCTCCCTCATGAAACACCTTTCCCTCTTCCTCATCCTGGTTGGTTATCAGGCGATTCCCCTCCAGGCGCAGAACGCTAAAGACGCCGTTGAAGCTGCCCGTTTTATTAAACTGGGCAACACCCTGCGCATGGTCGACCGGCCGCAGCAGGCCATCGACCTGTTGTTGCGGGCACTGCCCGCCGTGCAAACGAAAGACCTGTATCTGGAAGCCGTCGCCTACGAGAATCTGGGGTATGCTTACAACGAACAGGAAAACTCGCAGGATGCCGTGCGCTACTTCCAAAAAGCCCTGACGCTCTACCAGAAACTGAATTTTTCGGCCAGCGAAGCGGCTCTACAGCAACTGATTGGCGAAACAGCCGGTAAAGACCTTTACGCCGGTATCGACATCGGCTCGTCGGGCGTGAAACTGGCCATCTTCCGCACCACCTACGAGAATGGCTTCTACGCCAAAGACATCCGGTCGAAGCCGCTGGCACCCAACGTAACGCTGGTGTCGGGCACGGCGCAGTCGTTTCAGGCTGGCCAGGACATCATGCGGACGTATATGGATTCGATCCGGTACTATAACATTCCCGCCGACCGGGTGTACATCGCTTTCAGCAGCGGCATTAACGAAACGCTGGGCAAGACGCCCGACAAGCGCAAAAAATTGTACGAACAGTTATCGGCCTTAGTCACTGGCAGCATGCCCGCGAGCCAGGCGCCAACCATCGACTCGACGCTGACGGCGGCCCGCGAAGCCGAGTTGTTCATGATTGGGGCCATGCCCCGTAAATTCTGGACATCGGCTTCCTGCATCGACATTGGCAGCGGCAACACCAAAGGGGGCTATTTCGACCGGAATACGGGTAAGGGGGAATACGTCTTTCACGCCGTCAGTTTTCCGTACGGCACCAAAACGCTGGCTAATCTGATCGACAACAAACGTTCGCTGCCCATCGACGCCTACCGGGAGGAAGCGCTGCGCGTGATTAAAGCCCTGGCCGATACCACCATCAACGTGGAATTCAACATGGCCAGTCCCGGTTTGCAGCAGCGCAAAACGGTTGGCTTTGGCGGGGGCATTGCCTGGGCCGTAGCCACCTATATTCATCCTGAACGGGCTGGCATTACTGCCGTTCCGTTGACCATTGGTGACGTGGAACGCTTTAAAAAACTGGCCCTGACTGACTATCAGAGCTTGATCCACCCCGACCTGACCAACCTCACCGACCCGGACGTCCGCAGCAAAGCCGAAGCCGACGTGAACAACGTGCAGGCGCAGTTCAACGAAAAGCAGATTATTGCCGGTGCCCTGCTGATGGATGCCATTTTCCGGGCCTACGCCAACACGTCAGTATCCAAACGGTTTGTCTTTATCCGCGATTCGGACATTAGCTGGGTAACGGCCAAGTTTCTGGAAAACCTGAACCAGAATTACGAGAAAGCCATTGCCGGTGGCGCGAAGTGAGCTAATTGAGCTTCCTGCGAGGTGGTATTGGCCCATTTTCACGACGATATTTTTGACCCGAAAGGCCGGATCGACCCGCACCAGATTGACCTCGTCGGCCGGTTGGGTGGTGACTGGTACACCCGCGCCAACGACAAGGCTCTGTTTGAAGTGGCCCGCCCCCGCTTGGGCGTTGGCGTCGATCTGCTGCCCCGCAGCGTCCGCGAAAGCACCATTCTGACGGGGAATGATCTGGGAAAACTCGGCAGTATGGAAACGATGCCTACCGCCGAAGAAGTCATGGCCTATCGACAGTCCGGCGTTCTCCACGACCTATTCGACGAAGCGCGCAACGGTTGCACCAACGCGCCAAAACCCTGCTCGCCGACGATAAAACCCACGAGGCTGTCTTGCTGCAAACGAATTTAGCGTAGGATGTTATCTAATAAGGTTATAAGATCAACAGTAATTATCCTATGCTAAACTACTCCATACGACCTCGGATGAAAAAAATACTTACTGGAATAGCGATATTCATAGTAGGTGCTTTTGTAATGGAATTAGTAGCAAGTCACTTTGGCGTAAACAATCCCAAAATCGACAAGATTGTCATTGATTCGATTTATAACGACAGACAATTATCTGACTCCTTAGGATCGATACAGTCGGCTGAATTCAATTTCGATTCCGTTTCAACAGGTGTCGATGTTGTAAAATTTAGCCTATCAATACAAGGTCAAAAAAGGTTAATGAATTGGCAAGGAGAAGCGATAAAGGAAAGAGGATTGTGGCAGGTTTCTGCACTCAGAAGATCATCAAATAAGAACGGCCTCTTAAAATAGGAATAAGAATAAGGTGCTATCCCATGTTAGACGTAATTCCTGCTACGTCCGAGCGTTATCCGGCCTGCAACCGGCGTACCATAAGTTAACGTGAATTATGGATAAGTGGCCTCGTAGGGGACGAATGTTTATAGCGACAAAGCATTGATTAGCAAACCCGTGCCGTAAGTACGGAATCATTCCGTACCTACGGCACGGGACGAAAATGGATAGAATTTTCGGCTACAAACATACAGTGCCTAACGGCACTACCCTAACCAAGTCGTTATCCCTAATTCACGTTAAGTTAGTAAGTATGGTATACAAAAGACTGCTTAAGGTTACTTATTCAGGTATCAGCGTCACGAAGAGCGTGAATACATCCTAAAGCATAATCTTTCGGCCCGTGTCGGCGGCTTGCAGAATGGCCCCGATGAGTTTCATGTCTTTCAGCCCCTCTTCGCCGGACGCTACCGGGTGTTCGTTGGCCAGCACCGACCGGGCAAAATCGTCCAGTTGCGCAATCTGCTGGAACGCGGGCGACGGAACAGTCATTGGCCCGGCACTGGTGATGTCCTGTGCGCCGGTGGCATTAAACGCCGGTTCGAGTTTAAACCAGCCCCGCTCACAAGTCGCATACAGCCGGTCGACGTACGATGAGTAGGTGGTCGAGGAGTGGGCGATAGCTCCGCCCGGAAACTCGAACTGCCAGAATACGGTCTCGTAAATATCTTTGAAATGGACTTTATCGAAGGTAAACGCCTGTGCCGTTACGCTGATGGGTTCTTCGTTCAGCGTCCGGCGCGACCCCTGAATGGCATATACCCCTAAATCCATGATGGCCCCGCCCCCACCGATTTTTTTGTCTAACCGCCATGAGTTCGGCCCCGGCACGGTGAACCCCAGACCGGACTCGATCACCTTCACCTTACCCATCGTTTGTTCGGCCGAGAGTCGGCGCATCTTGAGGTGGTGCGGTTCAAAGTAGAGCCGGTACCCAACGGACAGTTTCACCCCGGCTTTTTTGCAGGCCGCGATCATCTGTTCGGCTTCGGCGGCATTCATGGCCATCGGTTTCTCGCAAATGACGTGTTTCCCCGCCTGAGCCGCCCGGATGCTGTATTCGGCGTGCATGAAATTGGGCAGCACGACGTAGATGATGTCGATGTCGGGGTTATCGCGAATCTGATCGAACGTCTGGTAGTTATAGATGTTCTTCGCCGGGATGTTGTACTGCGTCGCCCAGGTTTTAGCCTTGTCGGGCGAGCCGGTCACGATACCCGCCAATCGGCAAGACTGCGTCTGTTGCAGGGCCGGACCGAGTTGCAGCGTACTGTAATTGCCCAGACCAACGAGCGCAATACCCAATTTTTTAGGCGGTACACTCTCCTCAACCGGTTGCTTCGCAAACAGGGTTTCGGGGGTAAGCAACAGCCCTCCGGCCGCTACCGAAAGGGTTTGCAGGTAAGACCGGCGGGAGAGGTTGGGTAAATTCATGCTGTATTTCGAATGAATGAGTGTCCGCCAGATAACATCTTGTATAGTGCTGATGCCTGCTGGCAACTACAAGAAATAATGCACTATGAATATACTTAAAGGCGGTATGAAGTGCTCAATTTACGCCAGCCGGAAAAACGGTTATATTTGAACGCAACAACTATTCGATCTATATGACTCTTGACCAAACGCAACAGATTATCAACCACCTGCTCCCCTACCAACCTACCCGAATCGGTATATTTGGTTCGTATGCCAGGGGGGAGAATAAGCCTGGCAGTGACCTTGATATATTAGTTAGCTTTGGGATGCCGATGGACTTAATTAAGCTGATGAATGTTTGGGACTCTCTTGAAGATGCATTGGGCGTCCGCGTCGACTTAGTGACCGAAAATGCGCTTAAACACAGCAATCCACGTGTTCAGTCATCCATTGCCAGCGATCTACGGATGATTTATGAAATCTGACCTGGTTTATCTGGAACACATTGAAGCGTGCCTGAATAGTATTATTAGCTATGTTGGTGAACTTCCGGAAACTGAGTTCATGCAACAGCCTATGATTCAGGATGCCTGTATTCGCCAGTTTGAAGTTATGGGCGAAGCGACCAAGCGATTGTCAATAGAATTTCGCAACCAGCATCCTCACATTCCCTGGCGACAGATGGCTGGCTTCCGCGACCGGCTCATTCACGATTATCTGAACGTTGACCTCGCGTTAGTTTGGCAAACCGCAAAATTTACGGTTGTTCATTTACTGATCGACGTAGAAGCCCTGCTGGCGACCCTACCGAAAACGGATAATTAACTTCATGTTCGGCAAGCCAGTCTAATCGCATATATACGCAACGCCATTACCCCGCCAGTGCTCAACTGTCATTAGTACCCCAGCGAGGTGTTGTCGGCGCGGGGGTCAGAGGCTCCTTCCAGCGTACCGTCGGGGCGGACCAGTACGCAATCCATCCGGCCGAGGGTGTTCGTCAGGCGTTCCAGCATATACCCCCGGCTCTGTAGTTTCTCGACGGTGGCATCGGAGAAGGCGTTGGTCTCGAAAATGGTCTTGTCCGGCAACCACTGATGGTGAAATTTCAGGGCATTCACCGACTGCTGCATCGTCATGCCGTGTTCGATCACGTTCAGGATGGTCTGAAACACCGACGTAATAATGGTTGAGCCGCCCGGCGTACCGACGACCATGAACAGTTTCCCGTCTTTTTCGAGAATCGTCGGGGTCATACTCGAGAGCATCCGTTTGCCCGGCGCAATGGCGTTGGCTGCGTTGCCCACCAGCCCGAACATATTCGGTACGCCCGGCTTGATGCTGAAATCGTCCATCTCGTTGTTCATAAAAAATCCGGCACCACCCACCAGCACCCGGCTCCCGTAGCCACCGTTCAGGGTCGTGGTCATCGAGACGGCATTACCCTCTTTGTCGACAACCGAAAAGTGCGTGGTTTCGAGGCTCTCGTAGCCAGGAATCAGACCACCGTTCAGGTTTTTGCTGTCGGTTGCTTTGGTGAAATCGAACGTCTCCCAGCGGGTTTTCAGGTAGTCATACGCCATCAGCTCTTTCGTTGGCACCTTCACGAAATCGGGGTCGCCGAGAAACTTGGACCGGTCGGCGTAGACCCGTCGTTCGGCTTCGATCATCACCTGCACGGTCGAATCGCGGTTCCAGCCCCATTTCCGCAGCGGATACGGCTCCACGTACCGCAGCAACTGCACCAGGGCCACGCCCCCGCTGGACGGTGGCGGCATGGTGATAACGGTGTAATTCTTGTATTTGGCCTGAATCGGTTCCCGCCAGACAGCATGGTAATCCGCGAGGTCCTGTTCGGTAATCAGGCCGCCCCCCTGCTTCATTTCGGCGGCCAGCAGTTTAGCCGTTTCCCCGGTGTAGAAACCCGCCCGCCCCTGGGCCTGAATCCGGCGCAACGCGCTGCCCAAGTCGGCCTGCATCACCATCTCACCCTTGTGCCAGGTCACGGTATCGCCCGGCACGGTGCTTTTAAAAAAATAGGTTTTGCCGGGATTGAGCCGGACCATGTCCGTTTTTACCCGGTTGAGGCCGGTGGCGTCGCGGTCGGTAAGGGTAAATCCTTTTTCGGCCAGGTCAATGGCAGGTTGCAGCACCTGCGCCCATGCCAGTTTGCCGTACCGTTTGTGCGCTTCCACCATGCCATCGACCGAGCCGGGAACCCCACTGGCCAAATGACCGGACATGCTCAGGCCGGGCCGGACGTTCCCCGCCGAATCGAGGTACATGTCTTTGGTCGCGGCTGCGGGGGCTTTTTCGCGGTAATCGAGCGTGGCGGCTTTCCCGTTTTTGCCCCGGTACACCATAAACCCTCCCCCGCCCAAATTGCCCGCGAACGGATAGCAAACGGCCAGCGCAAAATGAACCGCTACGGCCGCATCGACCGCATTGCCGCCCCCTTTCAGAATGTCCAGCCCTACCTGCGAGGCTGCCGGGTGCGCCGTTGCGACCATCCCGTTGCGCCCCAATGCGCCCACGCGCTCCGAGAAAAACGGTTTGACAGACGGGTCTTCTTCGGTGTATTGATACACGCCCTGACTCGCCCGAACGGCGGGTTTGGTCGCTGGTTTCTGGGCAACTACCACAGAAAGCGAATGTAACAGCAGGAAAGCAAACGGGAAAATTGAGCGGAGAACAGGCTGCATACGGGTTGGAACGGCTTAAAACGGAAACCACTAAACTACGAAAACAAACCAAATATCCGCCCATGCCGCGTCCTCCACCGGAAAGAGTTGGGGAGGGCGACAGGATTGTGTAGTTTTAGACATGGTTCTGGACGGGGCAACTCCACCAGACCAACCCAACCGTATGAAAACCTTCCGTCAGATTCTCGAAAGTTTCCGTTTTGCCTGGCAGGCACTGCGGTCCAATCTCCTCCGCACCACGCTGTCGCTGCTGGGCGTGACGATCGGCATTTTTGCGATCATCGCCGTGTTTACCCTCGTCGATTCGCTGGAGCGCAACATCAAAGACAGCCTGAATTTTGTGGGTGACAAGGTGCTCTACGTGCAGAAATGGCCCTTCGTGTTCGACCCTAATTTTAAGTGGTGGCTATTTTTTCAGCGTCCCGAACCGACCTACGCCGAATATAAACTCCTGAGCACCCGGCTGGAGAACGCCAGTGCCATAGTCGCCTTGAGCGGCAAGGGCAACATCACGGTAAAAAACGGCAACAACAGTATGCCTATCCGGGTGCAGGGCTGCACGTTTGACTACAACAAAATCACGGACATTCCGCTCAGCGAGGGCCGCTATTTTGCCCCGCAGGAAATGGACGCAGCCCGCAACGTGACCATTATCGGCGACGAAGTGGCGCAGACGCTGTTTCCGGGGCAGTATCCCATCGGTCAAACGGTTAAAATTGGCGGGCTGAACTTTGTGGTCATTGGCGTTCAGGAGAAAAAGGGGGCCAGCGTACTCGACATCGGCCCCAGCCCCGACCGCCGGTGCATTATTCCGTACGGTACCTTCGCCAAGTATTTCCAGGCCATCAATCCCTCCATCACCATCGCCATCAAAGGGTTTGATACCGACGACGGTCTGTTTCAACTCGAAGGCGAAATCAAAGGGCTGATGCGGTCCAGACGCAGCCTCAAGCCCACGCAGGGTGATAACTTTTCCGTTAACCGGCCCGAAGCCATCGTCAAAGCCATCGGCGGTATTTTTACCGTACTGACCCTGGCGGGCTGGATCATCGGCGGGTTCTCCATTCTCATCGGCGGGTTCGGGATTGCCAACATCATGTTCGTGTCGGTACGGGAGCGGACCAACCTGATTGGCATTCAGAAATCGCTGGGGGCCAAAAATTACTTTATTCTCTTCCAGTTTCTGTTCGAGGCCGTCCTGCTGAGTTTAGTCGGGGGCCTGGCAGGCATTCTGCTGGTGGCCCTGCTGTCATTAGTCAAGCTGGGGAGTTTGGATGTACAGCTTTCGGCGGGGAACATTCTGCTTGGCATAGGGGTATCAAGCGCCATCGGTATCATTTCGGGGATTGTTCCGGCGGTTATTGCGGCCCGGCTCGACCCGGTTATCGCCATCCGGGCGAAATGAGTTCATAGTTTGTCGTTGGTGCCGGGCCGACGCTTCGGTGTTCCGGTAGGCAATCACGAACGACAAACCACGAACGACCCCAACAAATCCCCCCGTCGCGGGTTGTTTTAGGGACAACATCTATTTTTTTGTTCATTTGTGCGCGGTACGCACCTAACTAAACCGACATTTTCATGCGAGGCATCCTGTACTTTGGTATTTTTCTGCTCATTATTTTTGGTATCCTTTACGTGCTCACGGGCTGGAGTTACAGCGACGGGGAGCGGGCGGGGACAATCTCAAAATTCAGTCGTCGGGGCTTCGTGTTTAAAACGTACGAAGGAGTGCTGAACGTGGGCGGCTTTTCCGGCGAAACGGGTTCGCTCACGCCCCAGTTTTTCGATTTTTCGGTGAAGGACGATGCCATTGCCCAACAAATTACCGACGCCGTAAAAAGTGGTCAGCGGGTGACACTGCACTACGAAGAAAAAATCCTGAAACTACCCTGGAACGGCGACACCAAGTACTACATCACCAGCGTCGAGGTGGTTAACCAGCCGCGCTCCTACAACAACGGTTCCATGTATCCGGGCAATCAGCAGATGGCACCGGCTCCGCAACAGCAACAGGCCGCACCTGCCCCCCAAATGCAGCCAGCACCTGCTCCGGCCACGTCCGATTCTACACTGTAGCGCACCTTACGTCGCTATCGGCATAAAGCCCCGCCGGATGCATCCGGCGGGGCTTTTGCGCTCGAAATGGTTCTGTACGAGGGTTAAAGTTTACTTACTTGCGAACCGGAAAACGACTTAGCTGACTGTCGAGGTCGTGAATGGCGGTTTGAAGCTGCTGCTGATCCGCAGCCACCGTAAGCCAGCAGGGTTTAGTGCGATCGGTCTGCCAGTCGGGCGTGGCCTGCTGCGCCAGTTTGATCTGAAAACGGTAATCACCCCGTCCGGCGGCATCGGTCCGGAAGGTCAGGTCCGGTTCGATGAACGTTAGTCGCGGAGCAGGCGGCTGATCGTCGGCAAAGGAGCGCATCCAGTCGCGGAGCAGTTCCAGTTCCCAGGTCGACAGCAGCGGGGCCGCACGTTGGCATTCGCGGCCGTTCATGCGGGTTTTCAGGCTCACCAACAGCCAGTTACGTTCCATAAAGCGGGTCGAGTCACTGTATTCGTAATCCAGAATAGTCAGTTCAAACTCACCCTGTGGGCCAGTTAGTTTCATGGGTTAACGAGGAGGAAAGTTTCCGAAAAGTCAGCCGAAATCTCAGTGCGTACGAACCGAATGGTCGTGTCAAAACCCGATGTTACATAAACCGGTTGCTGTAGCGCTTTTTTATCCCGTCCGTGCCCGACGGGGAGATAAAAATACAAATAAAAGTAACAGGTTGTGTTATGAAATGGTGAATTTTACAACATAACCCGGCAAGTATTCATACCAACATCGGTGAGCAGGTGCCTATAGGGCCACAAATGAGCCATGAACGGCCTCAGCCTGATTTTTGGGGTATTGTTTTTATCGCTAATTTCACCTGCCCAAAACAAGTGCTTACCAAACCCATCGCCTTATGTCAGCGTCCAAACGCGTCTTGATTGCCGAAGACAGTTCCGTCATCCAGAATCTGGCCCGTAAGATTTTAGAATTCCAGAACTATAACATTACCGCCGTTAAAAATGGCGAACAGGTGCTGCAAATCCTGGCGCAGGAAGACTTCAATATTCTCCTCTTAGACATCAATATGTCCGTTATGGACGGGATGGAGTGCGTTCGTCAGGTACGCGCCCTGTCCGACAAAGCCAAGGCAAACGTACCCATCGTGGCCATTACGGGCAACGCCAAAAACTACACCGAAGAAGAATTCAAGACGGCCGGCTTCAACGATGTGCTGGTTAAACCCCTCAACTTCGACCGGCTGGTAGAAGTCGTCAATCAACTCACAGACAAGTAAAAGGAGTTTGTAGTTTGTGACGGTCGGCCGCTGCCGTTCGTAGTTAGCTTCCCGTGGAGCAGCCACAAACCACAAACTACAAACCACGAACTACTATGCTCGTCACCCTCCTCGGAACCGGCACCTCGTCGGGCGTGCCGCTCATTGGCTGCGACTGCGAGGTTTGCCAGTCCATGGATTTCCGGGATAAACGCCTGCGCACGTCGGCCCTGATCGAAGTGGACGGGCAACGAATCGTGATCGACACCGGTCCCGATTTCCGGCAGCAGGTGCTGCGGTTGAATTTGAAGCAGTTAGACGCCGTTATTTTCACCCACGAGCACAAGGACCATACGGCGGGGCTGGATGAGGTACGGGCGTTTAACTTCCGGTCGGGACAGGAAATGCCAATCTATGCCCGTGCGACCGTACTGGCGCAGTTACAGCGGGAATTCTCCTACATTTTTGCGGCCAAAAAATACCCCGGCGTACCCCGCGTTCAGGCGCACGAAATTCAGAATGTGCCGTTTACCGTAGCGGGCATTCCCATTGTCCCCATCGACGTATTACACCATCAACTCCCCGTTTTTGGTTTCCGCATCGGCGATTTTACCTATCTCACCGATCTAAACCACATCAGCGATACGGAACTGGAAAAAGTACGCGGCACCAAAGTATTGATCCTCGATGCCCTGCAACGTACCGAACACCTCTCGCACTTTACGCTCGATCAGGCACTTGCGGTGGTCGACCAGCTTCGGCCCGAACGGACCTATTTTACCCACATGAGCCACCGCATCGGCCTCCACCGCGACGTCGAACTCGAACTGAAAGAGTTGCCGTATTATGTCCGATTGGGATACGACGGACTGCGGATCGAGGTCTAAACCTATTTCTTCACCGGGCCGTTGTCTAAGCAGTCACTCATCGCACTTCATGGCAACGGCAATCAAACCCACGCGTACCTTCTCCAATGACCTTTTAGCCCAATTCCGGCAGCAGGGCGACCCGGCGGCCGATTCGGTTATCTCGGCCGTAGTTGATGCGGGTGGCCGGGTGGCTGTCAGCAGCCTGATGAAGTGGCTGGGTGATTTCACCGACGGAAACGCAGCCGACCAGTTGCCCGTGGTACAGTCGTTTTTCAGTACGTACAGCCAGCTTCCGGCCTGGGCCGACCCCGCCCGCATGGCGCGTGGCATGGCCTTTTTCCAGAAACACGCCGGGGCCATCGGCCTGATTCTGGGCACCTATTCACTGCCTTACACTTACCTGGGCGCCAACGGTGTGCAGTTGCTCTGGCTAACGGAGCGCATCAAAACCGATACCGGCCGCCGGTTGCAGGAAACGGGCGAGTGGGTGTTTACGGTGATGAATCCGAAAATGTGGCCCACCGGCCAGGCAGTCTCGTCTACACTCAAAGTACGGCTGATTCATGCGGCTGCGCGGTGGTTTGGGCTACACAGCGGTCGCTGGAACATGGACTGGGGCTACC
Source organism: Cytophagales bacterium (assembly GCA_038327655.1). Lineage (GTDB taxonomy): Bacteria > Bacteroidota > Bacteroidia > Cytophagales > Spirosomataceae > JBBQLG01. Next base: position 29,023 of record JBBQLG010000023.1, on the reverse strand, counting down.
CCGTCAACCAGGAAGACATGGCCGGTACCAACCTCTCGTTCTCGTACATTGTCATCCGCGGATTACGCCAGTCGGGGATTGCCACTACAGACGCCGAGGAGGAGGATTACCTGCACCATGTTAATGTAGCGACGTACCTCAACGGCCTGAATGAAACGCTGCTACCGCAAAATCTGCGCGAAGCCTACCAGCTTGGCACCCAGATCGAGCGTCGTCAATTCTGTTCGTCCGAAGCGGGTAAGGGGTTGACTAAGTCGCTGTTAGATGCCATCGGACAGCAGGCGGGTCAGTCGGGAGCCATCGACGCTGATACGGTCCGGAACCTCGCAGCGGGCGAAATGCGTTTCTTCATGGGCGACCGCTACGCCGATATGCTGGACATTCCGCAGGCGTCGCTCGAAAAACGGCTGGTCGGGTTGGTAAACCGGTTGCCTATTTTCCCCACTATCCCGTTTCAAACGACCCGTTAATCGGCTTTTGTCCCTGACGAAGGACCGCTGTCGGGTCATACAGGCTGCTTAACCGGCTACTTCGTCCGTTCAATGACCTCAATACCCATTCAGTTAGAACCCATTGCGGCCCTTGCCACGGCACCCGGCGTTGGCGCGTTAGCCATCATCCGCGTGTCGGGCGACGAAGCCATCGACCGTACCAACCGCCTGTTTTTCGGGAAAGACCTCACCCGGCAACCCGGCAACACCGTCCATTTCGGCACCCTCCGCGAACAATCTGATCACCCAGCCAATCCCGGCGCCATCATCGACGAAGTATTGGTGACGGTTTTTCGGGCACCGCATAGTTTCACGAAGGAAGATTCGGTAGAGATTACCTGCCACGGCTCGGACTTTATCGTACAGCAGATTCTGCGTCGACTCACGCAGGAAGGTATTCGGCTGGCCAAACCGGGCGAGTTTACGCAGCGGGCGTTTCTGAACGGGCAATTCGATCTGGTACAGGCCGAAGCCGTAGCCGATCTGATTGCTGCCGACTCAGCCGCCAGTCACCGGGCGGCCCTGACGCAGTTGCGGGGCGGTTTTTCGAAGCAGTTGAGTATCCTGCGCCAGCAATTGATTGATTTCGTGGCTTTGGTCGAGCTTGAACTCGATTTTGGCGAAGAAGACGTTGAATTCGCCAAACGTGACCAACTGCGTCAACTCATGCAGGATATCCGGCGCGTAGTGCAGCCCCTGATTGCGTCATTTTCGGCGGGGAATGTCATTAAAAACGGTGTGGCTACGGTCATTGCCGGGAAACCCAACGCCGGGAAATCGACCCTGCTGAATGCCCTGCTAAACGAAGAAAAAGCCATTGTCTCGGACATTCCCGGCACCACCCGCGATGTGATCGAGGATGAGCTGTTCATCGACGGCATTCGGTTCCGGCTCATCGACACGGCGGGTCTGCGCGAAGCCACCGATGCCATCGAGGCCATTGGTATTGCCCGCACCCATCAGCAATTGGACAAAGCGGCCGTGGTGCTGTACCTGTTCGATGCCGCCGAAATGCCCGTTGCCGACGTGCAGGACGTTGAAGAAGACCTGAAACTGCGGGGCGTACCGTACCTGCTGATCGCGAATAAAACGGATAAATTATCGAGTGCTGCTGTTGACCGACTGCGGAAAACCTTCGGCGCGGCCCTCGTCCCGATTCAGGCGAACACCGGCACGGGTCTGGACGTACTTACCACCCGGCTAACCAATTTTGTAAAGCAGGGCACCACGGCTGCCGATGGCGCGATCATAACCAACGCCCGGCACTACGAGCACCTCACCGCCACCGACGAGGCCCTTTCTCACGCCATCGCCAACCTCGATGCGGGCGTCACCGCCGACTGGCTGGCCATGGACCTCCGTGCCGCCCTGCGCCACCTCGGCGAGCTAACCGGCGAAATCACCAGTGAAGACCTGCTTGATTCGATTTTCAGTAGATTCTGTATCGGAAAGTAACTCTGCTCACAAAGCGATCCTAAAACACTACAGAATTAGCCTGAACACCTCATTTTATGCGACTTTACGACAGCAAAGTTTATTTGTCCATATTTTGATGTTAGTTTCTGGAGTAGCTACCTGTAACTTTATTGTACCTTAACTTTAATGCTGGGGCCAAGTCTCGTTTTCCGGAGAAACTATGCTGGATATTACGTTCTTTTCCCCCCTTGGTGAACCCGTTTTTACGGGAGTTTACGCTAACTATCGGTATTCAACAGGCGCCATAGACGTCAATGCCTGATGGGGCGCTCCGTAGTATGCTCCACCAGCCAGACATCCACCGTTCGGCATACTTGCGCCAGACTACAGAACAGGTTGGCATTCAGTATCTCAGCGAATACCCGTTCAGAACAGGCTATAATCAAGACCATAATTTTACAACTGATTTCAATTGTTATCTTCACCGACGAATTGTTGATAACTACATACTGACCATGCCGGACTACTTTAAACTGCCCCTACGCCTGGATTTAATCCTGCAGGGCCCGGAAAACCAGCGAAAAGCGACGGCTGCCCGTGAACTGACTTGCTCCTTGGAAGAATCGATCTACAATAACGTATACCTCATCATCACCACCCAATACCGCGAGGCCCGCTACGATCCGCGTTTTGGCAGTGCTATCTGGGACGAGGAATTTCACACCGGTAATGACCAGATTTATATCCTCTGGACCGACCGCATCGAGGCTTCCATCCACGAAGGAATCCGGCGATTCGAGAAACGGCTGGAGCGCGTTAAAGTAGAGGTCTACCTGAACCGGGAAGGCACGTCCGATGCGCACAAACGGCTGATTATTAAAGTCTCGTCGGAAATCCGCAAGTCCAACCACCGGCCTTTCAATTTTCAGCAGACCATTGCCATCGCTCCCTATAATGCCAAAAAACGGCAGGATGTATGAATAAACTGACCACCACCGATTTCACCCGTGATGAAATCCGCAAGCGGATCGTCAACCACGCGGCTGCCATCTGGCAAATGCGCGTCAAAGACGTCGAAGCGTCCGATCCGCTGGTGAATTACCTGCTCGAAGCCTTCACCTTTGAATTCGAAAATACCGGCAAAGCCATCGACGCGACCCGGCAGCACATCATCGACCGGCTGGCGAGCATCATGTGCCCCGACGTGATTGACCTGCCCCGTCCGGCCCACGCCGTTTTTCATAGCCGCCCCGAGGATTCGGTGCAGGATTTACCCCAGACCGTTCAGTTTTTTCACCGGACTATCAGTCGGGATGCCGACCAGAAAAGCCGTGATATTTTCTTTTCACCCGTGGTGAAAAGCCGGATCATCAACGGCGACGTACGCTACCTGCTCAGTGAGCAGGGGCTGGTTCAGTTCAACGGCCGGGACCGTACGCAGTTGGAGCGCGGCCTTGTTCCCAACCGCATCACCGACTACCAGTCTGTCTGGATTGGTATCGAACTGGCTGCCGATGTGCCGTCGCTGGCGGGTGTACCTCTATTTTTTGACTGGGAAACAGAGTCCCAAACCCGCAAGGCCACGTATTACCGCAAACTACAGGACTCGCACCAGACGCAGTGGTTTCTGAACGACCGGGCGGTGCCGGTCCACAACGGGTTTCAGCGGGCCACTACGCAGGATGCCCGGCTCGGCCCCGAACTCGACGTGCTGCACCAGTTGGAGCAGGAAGTAATGAATCTCTACGACCGTAGTTTTGTCACCCTCGGCGACCTGCCCGGCCGGGCGGAGCAGAACTACCGGCCCCGGCGTTACCCCGCCGACTATACCTTTACCGACCAGCAGCAACAGCGGTATTTTCAGGACGATCTGGTCTGGCTGGAGCTCCGGCTCGGACGTGATTTCCCCCCGGCGGCTGTTGCTACCATGGAGGTACGGCTGAACTGCTTTCCGGTCATGAACCGCCTGCTGAACGAAACCATGAAACGGCTACAATTAACGCTGAACGTGTACCCGCTGCCGTCGACCAACGAGTTTCTGTTCATCCGACGGGTATACAACGCCGAAAACCACGATTTGTACCGCTCGTCGCCCCTGCGCCATTTCGATGAGTTGGAAGACAATTCGTTCATGTGGCGTCCGCACGGCGTGGGGCGGTTCGACAACCGGAATGCCCGCGAAATTCTGGAATACGTCCAGCAGATGCTCCTCGAAGAAAGCCGGGCGTTTTCGGCCTTAGGCTCGGGTATGTTCACCCAGATCATCGACAACCTCTCCAAAAACGTCGATGAACTGACGCAGCGCCTGCAAAAGAACGCAGCCGAAGGCTTTACGGTGGGTCACCCCTATATTTTTGTCCGGCCGCGTAAACGGGAAACCAACATCTACATTGAGTTCTGGAGTACGGATGGGAAAGCCGGCAACCACATTCCGGCGGGTACGCGGCTGGCTCCCTATGATGGTTTTTACTTTGTGCGGGACGAAAAATCAGACCTGTTTCTGATGACGACCACGGCGGGAGGACGCGACCGGCCCAGTGTAACCGAAAAAGAATACAGCCTGCGTCAGACTCTCCTGACCCGGCAACGGCTGGTCACGATGGAAGACATCAAGGCGGAATGCCTGTCGTATTTCTACGGGCGCATCGGCGACGTGCCGGTTGACGTGGCCGTTGAGAAACGTTTTGCTGAAGGGCTGATCGAAGGAGCGGGTTATGTGCGCTGTCTCGACGTGCTGATCACCCCCAAAGGCCGCACCGACCTGACGCCCGCCGAGTGGGACAGTGAACTCGAACGCTGCCGGCAGCACCTCGCCGACCGGTCGGCCATGAACCTGCCGTACCGGGTGCGGCTTGCCCGAAAAACGGCATGAAACTAATCGACTACGCCCACGAAATAACCAACCTCCACACCGATGTACGGCTGGAGGTTATTCTGGCGGAATTGTACGGGGGCGGCCTCAACATCCGCACCGATGTCCTGATTCATCCGTCGGGCCTGTTTGAGCGCAGCTACCGCCGTGATGTCGGCAAGGTGTTGGTCGGCCACGCCGAGGCCATCCGGGAAGACCTGCCGGAGGAAGATGACCGACGACGCACGTACCTGAACATCGAGGTACACCGGGACGGGTTGTATCATTACCTGCCCGAAGGGTTGTTTCATCAGCCCATTAACCGGGGTCGGGATCAGGGCGAAGTGTTCGGCGATATCGACGAGCAGGCCCGTCGGGGGCAGGCTGCCCGACAATTTTTTCAGCCCTTTGAGCAGGAGTTTTTCCTGCAACGGACGCTGATGGAACTCGAAGAGCGTAAGTACTCGCTCACGGAAGAAAACATCCGCCAAAACGACCAGGGCCAGGTGCTGCGGCAGTTCTGGGACCTGCCCCGCGATTTGCTGACCACCCGCCAACTTCACAACCTGCTGTACCTGCTGCCGGTTGCCCACCGGATTGTGCATAACCAGGCTTTGGTAACCGAATGTTTGTCGCTCATGCTGGGGGTGCCGGTACAGCTAAAAACCCTGCCACCCCTGATTCACCTGATCGAACTGGCCGATGAGGATGAGCTGATTTCGGACGAACTGGGCCGGGCTGAAATGGGTGCGTTTTCGCTCGGCGGAGTGTATCAGGATACGATGCCGGCTACCGAGATTACGATTGGTCCACTAAGCAAGCAGCAGTTAAACGGCTTCCTGGTCGGAGGCCGCAGCCGGGCCGTGCTCAACCTGCTGATCAGTTACTTTATGCCTGCCGAACTCGATGTGGTGGATCACCTGCTGATTGCCGACGAAGATAGCTACTTAGTGCTGCTGGACGATGACCCAACGGCGGTACTGGGCGTGGCATCGTACATTTAAAGGCTGGTTTGCGGCCAACCGACTTTGTGCCGGTCAATCAAAAACGAGTGATATTGCGTGAATATTTAACCCGGTTCACTCACGTAATTGACGGCCTCTTTCCCGTCCTTTCTGCACGTCGGCGGTAAAAAGTACGGGATGCTCAACTCGGACCTATTGGTCGGTCAGGTGGTCGATTCGTTGAGTCGTCCCGCGTCGCCAACCCTGGAAGGCATTTTCACGGTAACCATCACCCCCCGGCAGCGATGATCCTACCCGCTGCGAGTGGATGGTGAGTCCGACCAGGATCGTCAACGGCAAAGTGGTTGTTAAGCACCTTCGCTTACTCAATTGAGCCGGTTCGGGATGGCGCAACTCACTATAAACGGCTCATCACCCGGTCGATCTCTTCCAGTTTGGCGTTGGCTAATTGTTGAATCGCATAAGTGGGGCCGCTGGTCGCGTTGGTAATCAGCTCGAAGTTTTTTTTAGCCACCGCATACAGTTGCTTGCGTTTGGGTCGGGCGTTGTATTCTTCCAGCATATCAGCCTGCGTCTTTTTGCAGTTGGCATCACTGAATTTTAGCTCCCAGCGAAGACTCTCCACATCTTTACCGGCCCCGCCCCCGCCACCCGCGCCGGGTGATGCTGCGACCGGGGCGGGCGCGGGGCGGCCGGCAGCCTGCGCCATCAGCATGTTAACGTTGTTCTGCAGGTTCTGCTTGTCGGAGTTCAACCGGGCGTTCTCCGCCTTGAGCCGTTCCAGTTCTGCCGTTTCGTTGCGCTCCCGCAGCAGAGCCGTGCGCTTGTCGAGGTAGTTTTTGCGCTCGATGTTCACCCGGTACAGGGAGGAGCACGCATTATCGCGCATGGTCAGGCGGATACCCGTAAAGGCGTTATTTTTCTGAAATTTATCGACCCGCGCCCGAAAATCATTATTTTGCTGCTCCGCCCCCTGAATCCAGGCGTTCCAGGTTTCGTTGGAGGCCCCTTCCTGCGGCCGTTGCGAATCAATTTCCTCCATCTTTTTGATAAACACCTGGGTGGCGGTCATCTCGTCGGCCAACGCTTTCTGTTCGCTGACCGCTTTTTGATTACCTCCACCAGCCGGGTATTTTTTACCCGTCCAGAACGCCAGAAACAGCGGCAGGGCCAGCACAATAACATAAACAGCAATGAAATTAAACAGAGAGGTATTCCGCTCGGTCTTGTTCAACGGGTCCATAAGGAGGGTTTATGAAGGAATGGTTAAGGATAATTGGTTTATTGGCCGCCCGTAAACCGAAACGATGGAGCCGCTTTGGGAACCACCGAAACGGCGGGTTCGCGTGGCAGGTCGCGCTCGTCGGTAGGCCGGGAAATGTCCAGTACGCCGTTGCGGTTGGGTTTCTGACCAATGTACTCCCGCTCCGTCATAACTTTGAAAATGACCTGTACCTGTCCCCAGCACCGGGTGATCAGATCCAGGTGCGGACGAATGTTATCGTGCTGATACGGCCGCGTTATTACGGCTTCGAGAGCACTCTCGATCTGCACGGGCGATATATCCGTCCAGCTTTGAAAATACGGCAACACCAGGTCTTTGCCCAGTTTGAGGCTCCCGACCAGATCGCGGTCGTTCAGTTGCACCAGGGTCGTTTTCAGCGTTCGGGTCGCTAAGGTCACGCGTTGCAGCAGTTCCATCGGCGACGCTTCCCGGCCGTTGAAGTGCAGGTGGTTCAACACGTCGTCGAGGCTCAGGGCGACCTGCTCGGCCAACGTCCGGATCAGTTCGGCCAATGGACCAGCCTCGCGACCCTGCTGCGTACCCCGCTTTTTGACTACTTTCTCGACAATGATAAAGGCATCGCGCTGCACTTCAGCCAGCATTTTACCTAATTGGTTGGACCAGGCCAGCAGGGCCGAATGAGCACTGACGGCCGCACAGGCCGGAATGTAGCTGTCTACGTTAGTTAACTGACCATGCCGACACGTTACCTGTCCCACGATCAGGTGGGTGGATTCAAACGTAGCCGACGGATAACCCGGCCGGTTGCCGGACTGCGCATCGTACTGGTGGGCCGGTACTACACTCAGCCAGTACGTCGGCAGGGTATAGGGTGGCCGGGGGAACGGCTCACTGTTGGACGGGGCACCCGCCGGTTTCCGAACAAACAGGTCAATGGAGAGGACGACCAGAAAGTGCAGTTCGTCGGCCATCGGAATGTTGTACTTCGCCAGTACCTCCGTCAGGCTCGTGGCCAGCTCGATCTGTTCGTTGATGAGTTCGATGCGGCAGCCCGCGCCCGTGACGGCCCGGCAGTTGGTGAGTTGCAGCCGCAGGTTCTGGTTCTGATCGGTGATGACCTGCAGGGCAAAATCCGGCGCGTCGGAGGGCAGCAGGCCGTACGAATAACTCGTTACGTTAACCGCCACCGAATCGCGAAGCTGATCGCTGACGAAATGCTCAAAGTCGGTGAAATGTTTGCGGGATATTTTCATCCCGTCTACCCAGTTCACCGGATAGTATTCGAGCTTAGGTAGCATAAGAATTGGGTTTGGTATATCAACTGGACGAAGGTACAAAAGAATTGAACGGTGCAACCCGCCGTGATGGCTCGGGCGTCATTAATTCACCAAACGGTAACGCGCGCTGTACCCGAATCGGCCGCTACACAACTGACAGCCCCCCTACCGGAAGCGTTTTAGTACACACAACCCGGAGTGGTTCGATGCGCCCTGCTTTTCTGAACGGGCAATGCGGCTTCGCGCCGACTTATACGACAAGGACAGGCTTACTTATTTTAACCGAAACAATGATGTGTATCTACTGTTCGATGGGTGTATCTTGTCACAAAAGAATCACCGATGAGAAGTTTCCGAGAAGATCAACTACGGGCCTCCCAGTCACTCTCGCACTTAGTGCGCGACGGTGGCCAGAAAATGCCCAGCCAGTTTGCCGCCAAACCAACGCCTACCAACACCGGTCTGGAGACCCAGATGCGGGCCAGAATGAGCATGGCCAAACGTCAGCAGGAAGCCCACGTTAAACAGCAGTTGCAGAAAATCGAACGCGAGCATAAAGTCAGGGTAATGACGGACATGGCAATCCGGCTCCAGAATTCCTCCCAGAATGTACCAATTACGGGTCCGGGTCCAGTCGTTACCGAACCAACTACCGGGCCTTACATCATTCACAGGGACGACACTGCCCCTTACGACCCTATGGATGGGTTGACGACGGTAAACGATATTCTCAAGTACGGAGTGGGGTACGGGGCAGAAACAGCCCCTTCTGCGGGACAGTTATTTGTGCTCAATTACTATAAAGAGCAGGTTCGGTCAGGCAGGATGTCAATCAATGCCCGGATAAATGGCCGGGCTTTACTAAAAATGATTGCCGCCTATAACAAATTGGGAAAGGTAGCCGGTTACGCAGGAAAGCTGAGTAGGCCAGCTACTGCTGTTTCAATCCTTGTTGATGTTGATTCCTATAACCGAAAACAGATCTCATGGCAACGACTAACTTATAAGTTGGGCGGTACTACAACAGGTGTATACTTAGGTTTAGAGGTTGGCGCATCTGCGGGACCAGCAGGAGCCGTTTTAGGTGCTTTAGTAGGTACTTCATTTGACGCTGGAGAGTGGGCTTATGACCGTTTCATTGACCCTGCTTTTCGAGCGATAGCTCAGTGGGAACACGATTTTAATAATGCTATCAATAATGGTTGGATTCCAGGAGCCAGATAATAACCTATGGAATATAAGGTAGCAATCGGTAAGCACATGAAGATGATCGCCTTCGCAGTGTACTACATTGTGTTCATATTAGTAGGATCATATTGGTTTAACTTTTCAGAAGACACGTTTAAAGTGGCTTACGTAATGTGTATACTTATCGCTTCCAGCACTATATACGTTCACATCAATTATTATCTTGAGGACCGAGGAAAAACCCTCCAAGTATATGACGACCAAATAACAATTACTAAAAATGGCAGTACATTGAATTATTTACTTTCTAACCTCGAAGCTGTAACCATTACTGGATCTAAAAACATTGAAAACTGGGGACTACCTCAGTATCCGACAGAAGAATACTTTTACGCCAGTTTAACATTTACTGATGGTAAGCAGGTATACATTACAAGTCTGATGATTACGGATTATGATAAGATGCGCGCTGCTTTCCAGAACAGATATGTGAGTCGCAAATATGGATGGTACAATTTGTTGCCAGATAAGTGATTTTAAAGAATCTTGATTCGCTGTACAACTCAATGCACCAGGCAGTTTCCGAGAAGATCAGCAACGGGCCTCCCAATCGCTCTCGCACTTAGTGCGAGACGGTGGTCAGCGAACGCCCAGCCAGTTTGCCGCCAAACCTACCCCCACTAATACGGACTTAGAAACCCAGATGCGGGCCAGGATGAGCATGGCCAAACGCCAGCAGGAAGCCCACGTCAAACAGCAGCTCCGCCAACTCGAAAGCCAGCACAGGGCCAGGGCGGCCACCCAAAGTGGTCGATTGATGGTGCCGGTAGGACAACCCCTCAAAAGTACCGACCTGATCCCGTCGCTGTTCAACATCAACCGGCTGGGGGCGAACCGACCCGCGCCTGTGCCTAAAATTGTGCATCATCAGATCGATGCCAGGCCGACAGCCAAAGCCGACAAAGGATCGGGCATTGTTATCTATGGGGTCAACATCGATACCCGTGAGAGCGTACCCATTCTGATTATCAAAACCCGATTGATTACTAAGCAAGTCAGGACTGACCTGCCTGCGCCGTCTAACACGGTGCTGGTGCGTACACCAGCCGACCCGCTGGTGATCGACCTGTCGCGGTTTGATGATTTACGCAACATCAACTCTTACTGTGATGCGTACATAATTAACGTGGGGGGTGATTTTGCGTTTTTAGGCGGCATGGGGGCTGGTCTACAAATCGTCATCATCGTCAAAGGGGGCGATCAGGGTATTTATGTGTATACCCCAAAAGTGCCAAACGCCAACCTGGGTCTTTCGCTCTCGATGGGTATGTCAACAGGAACGGTCTATTTTAACAAGAATAACTTTAACAGGAGTAAAAATTCACGTGCATTATTGACGCGTGGCGTGTTCAGCGGTAATAGTCAAGGTTGGAATATAGGCGTTGGTGACTTTGGAGGAGGAGTTATCACGTCCTACGCAGATGAAGAACGCCACTACAAGAATGCATTGGGATTAGATCGTTGGAATGTTCAAGAGGAAGATGTTATGTATCGAGCGATTATGGGCAACTCAACAGGGATGGTAATACCAACTGAGGTAGCATTTGGAGTACAATATTCATTCAGTAGGTCCGAATTGCCTAAATGGGGGGCTTTCCCTTTTAATAGACAATGAAAAACCTCTATTTTGTATTAACAATATTATTTTTAGTCAGCGGATGCAATTCGGGACCTGACAGAATACACATAGAGCCGACAAATATCAAAAAAATTACAGTTTACGACAGAGGAAATTTTAGCAACTTCGACAAGAAGTTTCCTAATGGTCACAGCGATATTTTTAGTCGAGACACTATCGTAATTATCTGTCGACTCTTAAATGCTTCAAAGCATATTACAAGCAGTAAAGTGGGAGTTAGGCAAACCAGTGAATTCGCTGAATTTGATATGTATAAGACGGATGGCAGTACTGTGGAACTTACCTATAGTGTTACATTCTACAATGGCAATATCATCTGGTACGAGGGTAGCTGGTTCCGCTCGGATAGTTTGTATCAATATTTAAAATAACGGCCGTTACCAGAAAAGATGGTATCGCACTTTGCCCAACCAGTTTACCTTTTAAATAAAATAAGAGGTCTTTGTCTTGCGCTTAGTATTTTATGGGGATTAAGTAGTTGCAATTTGGGACCTGATCGAATACACATACGACCGGAAAAAGTTAGCAAAATTGTGGTTTATAACCGAGGTAACTTTAGCGATTTCGAGACAAAACGAATTGATAACAGAGACACAATTACCACTATTTGCCGACTACTCAATGAAGCCAAACGAATGCCGAGCAACGTTATCGGGGCCAAAAACACGCGGTATGCTGAGATATATATCTATAAAGTAGATGGAGACACGGATGATTTTACCTACGGTATTACTGACGAGAATGGTAACTTGATTCAGTATTCTGGCATTCCTCATGTAGCCGGTAACCTTTTTCGTTCGGATAGTCTGGACTTGTATCTAAGGTAATTCAGGCCGGTGGTCAGCGAATCCCCAGCCAGTTTACCGCCAAGCCTACCCCACCAACACCGGCCTGGAGACTCAGATGCGGGCCAGAATGATTTTAGAGAAATATTAGCATGGCACCTACCGCATCCGATGCATACCACTAACAGAAGACATACAAAATGTAACGCTCCGGTGAATCAATTGACTGAAAGTGGGCTTATTTACTGATTTTGTAGGGTAATCCTAATGAACGGTGGGCTGGCAATGTTGTTTTTAGTTAACAGGTTCGCTGAAGTATTGCCAATGATGTAGTAAGTTTGATATACCGTTTCAATAGCTGGTCCTGCCTCCATGAATCCTATCCAACCGCCCAATTTTGGCTCAATGGCCCGCTCGGCCGTTACGAGTACCATCAGCCAGGCAAGCAACAACGTTTTCCGCCGGTCGAGCGTCAAAACGATGCTTCTGTACATCTTAGTCACCATCGTGGTGTTTTTGGCGGTGGGCTACATTGGCTATGCGCTGGTGCATTACGAGATTTTGCCGCCGGGGATCAATGTCTCTTTCTGGAATTACACCATCACACTCTCCATAGTGGTGTTGCTGGGAATCTGGCACGTGAATGGGATGCGTTCGTTTATGCCCTGGACGCAGCCGGACCGCTACCTACAGGGGACAATGATGACGCTGTTGATGGGCATTATCGGCGGCTTGGCCATGTTTATATTGTCCTACGCACCGGGGCTTTTCCGGGTGGTCGAAGCGCAGGAGGAATTCCGCAGCAACATTCGCCCGTTAGTCAGTGCCGTGCTGATTTTCCCCCTGCCGTATTTTCTGAACTGGGCGTATGAGGCCTACGACGAAATTCCGCCCAAGATTTACAAACTGTGGCAGTACAATCCCCTGCGCCAGATGCCGCAGTTGCTGGAGTACGAATACAAGCAGACTACCATCATCATTTTTATGCTCGACATCCGCTTTGGAGAGCGCAACTCGTATGACCTGCGGTCCAAAATCCCGAACCGGATGCGGATTGGGGATGGTTTTCAGTTTTCTATCGACGAGCACAACATAAATGAACCCGGCCGGGAAATCGAATACCGGGATACGCAGGGGCTGTACCATCGCTGGTATTTTTACGTGAAGCGCGGCTGGCTGAAATCAGACCTGTTTATCGACCCCGATAAAACCTGCCCGGAAAACTACCTGCGCGATGGGGTCCGGATTCTCGCCAAACGCCTTCCTCCTCCCAGGGGGCAGCGCTGATCGAATGGGTTTACCGGCGGAACGTCATAAAAAAAGCCGGTTATTTAGCCTGATATAGTATCATTTCTTAAATTAACGCCCTGCTTTTCTACACAATTTACACTGATTCGTTGTTTACTACGCAACGTCTGCTTGTTTACCACTATGCAACAGGAGACTACGTTCACCATTGGCCGTGCGGCCGACAACCGGCTCGTCATCGACAAACCGGGCGTTAGTCGCAAGCACGCCCGGGTGACGTTTGTAACTGACCATGTGGTACTGCTCGAAGATCTGGATTCGACCTTCGGCACGGTAGTGGACGGCTGGCGCATTGCCCGCACGATCATCAGTTTAGACAGCCGGATTGGGCTGGGGCCAGAATCGCTGGACCCACAGCTCATCTTTGCGGTTCGGCAACCGCCGGTTGCTGTGGCCAAACCGGCGCAGGTACCCCAGATGGCCCCGGATGCCGATGTGGGCGGGCCGGACGTACAACGGGCGTTTCGGCGGCTCGAACACGTGTACGACATCTACATGGAAGCCCGCGAGATCCTGCTGGTGAAAGGCCCGGTCCGCCAGGCCTGGGTGCGGGGGAGCATCGGACTGGCCCCCGTTGTCGGTGCCGTTACGCTGGGGCTGGTTGGTGGCGGACTCGGTTTTATTCCGTTAATTGCCGGAGCCGTTGGCCAGATTCTGGCCGCCCATTTTATTAATATTCCCGAAAAGCTGGCCGCCTTAGACAAAGAGTTTAAGCGGAGTTATGTGTGCCCCCGTTGCGGGCAGTTTCTGGGCAACGTCCCCTATGCCGAATTGGTTAAACGTCGGCAGTGCCGGGAATGTAAGGCTAAATGGATTGATTAGTAGTATATTGTGTGATGGATTACGGAGCCGGACCGTCGCGTTCGGATTAGGTTAGATCTTCAGAATGAACGTTCACTTTTCTTATTAAATGCCATGACAACATACGACCAGTACGCGTACGACGAGCCAGCGGGATCGCAACAGCAGGCCGCTCCAATTGAGTCAACGGATAATTTACCCGGCAAGGCACTCAACGCCAGTCAAAAGAAAGCCATTGCGGCTGCGCTTATCGGTACGGCCGCTTTGGGTGGTGCGGCCTACGGGTTGTCGCTGCTGGAAGATGGTGATGGGTCCGGCTCTGTAGCCGACGGCAACGATGGGTCCGGCAACGGTTCCGACGATGCCAATGCCCATGCCGTAGCGGCCATTGTGCCGGTCTCCTTCTCCGGGGCCGGAACAGGTACCGGCGGTGATGTAGCCGTTATTGACAGTGAGCCGCGCTTAGCCACGTTGGTTACCGACGACATGACGTTTGACCAGGCGTTTGCCGCTGCCCGCACGGAAATGGGTCCCGGCGACTACTTCGAGTGGCATGGTAACTATTACAATACCTTTTATCAGCACGAGTGGGAAGGCATGAGCGAAACCGAGCATCAGGCGTTTGTGGCCTCACTCGGCGACCTCATCACGCCCCAAGCAACGGGTCAGCAAATGGCCCATCAGGCCGAAGCCGAACCGGCACATCACCATGCCGCGCCGGTACACCACGAACACACGCACCACGCTGCGGCCGTTGCCGTTGTGGATCCCACGCCCGCGGCAGCCACCGAAGCCAGTGTTTCGGTGATTGATGCCATCGCCGGCAGCGACTCCAACGTAACAGTGATGCACGTCGACGGGCACACTGTTTCGCTGATCGACACGAACCACGACCAGCAAACGGACATGACTTTAGCGGACAATAACGTCGTGCTGGTTGATACCGACAGCGACCATAAATTAGATTCGCAGGGTGCCTATAACAGCGGTACGCATCAGCTTGAAAATCTCCACGCGCTGGCCGAACCCGTTGCGGCACCCGACATGGAAGCCGACAATCGTTCGCTGCCGGCCGATTACGAGCAACTCTACACAAGCCACGATCTGAACCACGGCCACGACCTGCACGGCGGTCAGATGGATACAACGGATCTGGGTAATTAAACCAAACGGGTACGTCAGCTTACGGTCTGGCGTACCCGTACATTCTATCCATCATGACGCCCCAGTCGCTTCAACTTATCTGTGGTAATCCCAACTGCAAAGTCAGGCTGCTGATTAAAGACCCGCATAAAAGTACCGAGGCCAAATGTCCGGTCTGCGGCTACATCAACCCCCTGCCGGGACCGCCCGTTGCCCCCAAATCATTTCTTCCCGGTGAAGAACACCCGACGGTTCTCCAAAAACAGGCGCTACCGACCGAGTTGGGCTGGTTGATTGTTGATGATGAGCGCGTAATGCCGTCGATTCTGGTGCTCCGGCTGGGCATAAACACCATCGGCCGCCAGTCGCTCTTATCCCCGTCGGACCTGATGCTCACCACCCCGGATGAGGTCATGAGCCGTCAGCACTGTACCATCGAAGTACGCATTAACCGGGCCGGTATCCTCGAATATATTTTACAGGATGGTGCCCAGCGGCCCGACGGCTGGAAAAACAGCCTGAACGGTACCTACGTAAACGGAAACGCGACCCGCTTAGGTGAATACGACCGGATCTACCTGAATGAAGGCAATGTGCTGCAACTGGGCGACACCAAATTAACGCTGCGAACCCTGCAATTGACGGATGCCGTTCGGCAGAGCTACCGCCAGTCCGGTTCTCCTGACATGCAGCAAACCGTGATCGAGACCCGGCCCAAACGCTGATTACCCTACCTCAACCAACGTTCTTACGCCCGTTACCCACATCAATTCACATGGAAATACGTCTCGCGCAACCTGTAGGCTTTTCGCAACCCGGCAGCCGCCCGAACAACGAAGACATCCTCTTTCCCGACCCGGACGTAGCCACCCCGCAACAGTCCTGGTTCATGGTTTGTGATGGGGTAGGTGGAGCGGAACGGGGTGAAGTCGCCAGTCAGTTGGCGGTATCGCAGTTCGATGCCTATTTCCGGGCGCATCCGACTCCCATCGTAACCGCCGAGTACATTCAGCAGGCCCTTTCTGCCGTTCAGGATCGGTTTGATACGTATGTGCAGCAAAATCCGGCCGCTGCGGGTATGGGCACCACCCTCACGCTGGTGTACCTGCACAAAGCAGGAGCAACCGTTGCGCACCTCGGCGACAGCCGGGTGTATTTGGTGCGGCAGGGAAAAATTCAGTGGCGTACCGACGATCACTCCTATGTGAACGAACTGGTAAAAGGCGGGGTGCTGACGGCCGATCAGGCCCGACACCATCCGCAGCGCAACGTCATTACCCGCGCCATTCAGGGGGGCGATGGGGGCAGCGATCGGTCGGCGGCAGCGATCCAGTTTATTGGCGATCTCCAGCCGGGCGATTACTTTTTTCTGTGCTCCGACGGGGTGCTGGAGCGGGTCAGTGACGAACTGCTGGAGAATGTGCTGGGCAGCGGTGACAGCAATGCCGAAAAAATGCGCATCATTCAGGCGTGCTGCACCGATCAGACCCGCGATAACTTCACGGCATATCTGATTCAGATTCAGGCAGTAAGCGGAGCAGCGGTTCCGGGCTTTGCCGCCGAACGGCCCGTGTACGAACGGCCTGCATCTGCTCCCGCCAACGACATTACCGTTGTCGCCCTGCCACATACGGAGCCAAACGATGCGCAGCCTGCTCAGGTGATCGCCCTGCACGACCGGCTGTCGGCAGCCCCGCCCGAACCAACAATGCCTCCCCCGCCGGTGTCTCCTCTGCCGGTGGGCACAACTGATTTGACCGGTTCTGTACCCTCGGCCGGTAGTCGCGCCTTGTGGCTTTCCGTAGTTGCCTTTCTGCTGGTTGCCAGTTTTGTCGGCTGGAAAATGATCGAAAAATCGAACCAGGCCGCCATACCGGTGCCCGTTTCGTCCCGACTGAAACCGCAGTCGTCGGGTAATGACCGGAGTGTACCAACGCCCGTTGCGGCCGTACTGCCCAATCCAGTCGATGCTTTAGTGTCAGATACCGTTGCCGGTGACACCACCGCCGTGGCCCGCGCGGAACCCAGTTCAGCGTCGTCGGCATCCTCTGCCGTTGCCGAACGTCCCGTTATCGTACGTCAGGTGAGCGAAGGTGTTTATATTGGCAAAGTGGCCGGCAAAAAGGGGCTGCTGGCTGCCGACCGGGAAACGTGGCTGGCCGAACCGGTGTACGACTGGATCGGTCCGTTTCAAAACGGGCTGGCGGAAGTAAGTTTTACCGGCCAGACGAAACACCTGAGCCGTACCGGAAAATTGTACGACGAGGTGGGGCCGCTCCGCTGCAACCGGATGTGCGTTCGCGCCAGCGACAAATACGGTTATGTAGATCAGAACGGCGAATTGGCCATTGGCATACGTTACCCTAAGGCGGGTCCATTCAGCGACGACTGCACGGCTAAAGTTTATATCGACGAGCAGATGTTCCGAATCGACCGCAACGGATTAGACGTAAAAACGGGCCACGGACCGCAGGCCATTGCTTCTCACCGAACCACCAAATAGTAGCCAGCACCATGATCGGCAGTAAAGTTTTCGACTACGAAATTACCCGTAAAATAAAAGCTGGCGGGATGGGCGTTGTCTTCGAGGGACGGCGTACCTGGGGTCGGCGCGAACCGGTTGCCATTAAGTTTCTGCTCGAAAATCTCCGCGATGATCCCCGGATTCGGCAGCGTTTTCTGCGGGAGGCCGAGATTCTGGAGACGTTACGACACCCCTCCATTGTTCGTATTCTGGGACTGGATACGGAGCGGGATGCCTTCATCATGGAGTTCGTCGAGGGACCAACGCTGGCCGACTATTTAGGTCACCATCCCCTCGCGTTCCATAACCCGGAAAAGGCCGTTGCGTTCTTTTCGCAGATTTTAGCGGCTTTTGACTATGCGCACGGCACTACGGTTGAAATTGACGGCAAGGTATTGCAGGGCGTCATTCACCGCGACATCAAGCCCGGCAACATCATGGTACAGCCGGACGATTCGCCCAAGATTCTGGACTTTGGCATTTCGCGCATTGCCGCCTTCGGCAGTACCCTGACCGATCCCAACCTGCAAATGGGATCGATTGCCTACATGAGTCCTGAACAGATTATCGACCCCGCCAACGTCGATCATCGGAGTGATATTTATGCGCTGGGCGTTAATCTCTGGGAGTTGTTCGCCGGTCAGTCGCCGTATCCGAAGGTGACCTCTTTTGAGAAGGCGGTTGAAGTGCAGAACAACATCCGGCGCGAAGCCCTGCCCCCCCTGACGGACGTGGTTGCCGACCTGTCGCCGGACATGCAGGTATTTCTGCGCCGGGTACAGCCGATTGTTGCGAAGGCTACGGCCAAAGATGCCGACGCCCGCTACCAGAGTTGTGCCGCCATGAGCGTTGATTTACAGGCCTTGCTGTTGCCCGAACCCGAAGCGCCGACAGAACCGGCTGCTGCGGCTTTGCCACCGGAAGGCCCAGACATGGCCTTCCCAACGGATGAATCGGGTGAGCCGCACACCGTATTTCAGCGCATCCCGCTCCCAAACGCGCTTTCGCTATCGGACCCGTTACAGGCATCCAACGGAACGGAAACGAAAAAGCCTGCCCTTGCCGCCGATAAAACGGGGGCCGAACCAACCCCACCGGCGGCTCCCGGTAAAACCAGCCCGAAAGTAAACGTGCCGGTTAATGCCGCGCCTGACACCGGGTTGCCGAATCTTCCCCCAGCAGATATCCTTCCGACAGATGCTACGCTGCCCGGCACGACCATCCGGCCTCCGCAAAAACCGGCTGATGCAAACCGCCCGCCCCAGCCGCAAAAATTTAAGTTACTGGTAGAACGTTACCAGCGTCCACTGCTGGTATATGGATTGGTGGCCATACTCACGTTTGCCGCCATCGGAATTTTCTGGTCACGGTCGGTCACCAGTACGCAGGCGGCCGACGACAGTGCGCGTCAGTCGGCCGCAGCAACGGCGAAACGCAGTCGGCAAAAAGCTTATGCCGACTCCTGCTATCAGGTCGGGCAGAATTATTACAGCGGTCAGAATGGTGTTAAGCAGGATTACAAAAAAGCCACGGAATGGTACAGTCTGGCGGCTAAGGCAGGTAATGCCAGCGGACAAAACGATTTAGGCTACATGTATCAGTTGGGCTTAGGCGTGGTGCAAAACGACACCATTGCCACCCTGTGGTACCGGAGAGCCGCCGAACAGGGTGAAGCCGACGCGCAAAACTCATTAGGTAATATGTACGCCAGTGGTTTCGGGGTGAAGCAGGATTACGAACAGGCGACCCAATGGTACAAAAAAGCGTCCGACCAGGGCAATGCCAAGGGCCAGAACAACCTCGGCAATACGTACTATGCTGGTCATGGCGTCTCCGTCGATAAAGCGATGGCTGCCACCCTGTACCGAAAGGCTGCCGATCAGGGCAACCGGGAAGCGCAGTATAACATCGGCCTGATGTACGAAACCGGTGAAGGCGTCGGGATGGACATCGACAAAGCCCGGCAATGGTACCGGGCAGCCGCCAGGCAGGGCAACCCGGATGCCCGCCGAGCCCTGCGCGAACTGCCGCAGCCTTAACAAAGAAGCTTATTTTTTTACCGGTCCGCTCGTTACCGGCCCTTTGCGCCGGGGTGTTCTTGCCGGAGACGGCAGATCAGCCGACCGGTTTCGATAGCGATAGCGGTTCTGGGGCACCGCCTGCGGCTGAGCAGTTTCCACTACCGGTTGCTGAGGCATGAGCAGCCGCATCAGTTGCTCCCGAATCGGCTTGTAAGGTGCTTCGCTGATGCTGAGTTTATTCAGATCGATACCCTGAAACCCCTTGGCGAGCAGCAATGAGTTGGCATACTTATACCGCCGACCAGCTAACGTATGTGACTCATACGCCGACTCGAACAATCGGCTGTTGCGGTGCAGCGTCCGGTTTCTGAACGGGACAAAGGGGACGTCAGGGCTTGTTTTGTACAGACGTGCCCAAAGCTTAACCATTTCGCGCGGGTCGTAGCCACCCAGCATCGTGTATTTTAGACCAATCCGGTCCGCCTGCCGTTCCAGATCCGGTCGATAGTCACTTGACAACGGCCCACCACCAAAGGCAGCTACGTACGTGGCGGCTTCGGCCGGTTCCAGACCCAAAGCGGCAACCATCGACGGCGACAACGCCGTTTCGCCCGTGCTGCTTGCCTGATAAGCCCGTCGCGGGTGGTGGAAAGTAACGTGTACCAACTCCCGGCTCAGAATGGCCGCAAGCTGAGCTTCGTTGTCGATCATCATCAGCAAACCAGTATTGATAAACACCGAGCCATCGGGATAAATGCAGGCATTGGCCGTTGAATCGTGCACGATATAGGCACGTACGTTCAGGTAAGCCGGATGATCGGTGGGCAGGTTTTTGATGCGGTCCGGCAAGAGTTTGGTCGTCAGCCGGACGATATACTGACTAATGCTGTCATCCGCGAGGAGGGGATAACTGACCGTACCGAAGGTCACCCGCGTCCCATCGGCCGAAAGCTGACGCGTGGCTTTGAGGGTCTGAACCAGTTGCTGATCGGCATTGGTCGTTTCGTCGGGGGTGACCGTACCCGTTTCGGCTACCAGAACGCCATCGGGCAGGTGCGTACCTTTTAAGGCCACGTTAACTCCTTCTTCCAGGCGGTTGAAGCCAGCAAAACGTACGCCTTTGTAGCCCTTTTCGCCGGTCAGTACCACGCCCGGTTTTAGTTTAACCGACTGCCCGCTGATGATGGCCATGTCGCCCGTAACCTGTTCCAGCGGACCGCTCAGCGTACCGTCGTCGGTCAGGTCGGTCAGGATGGTAATGCTGCGCAGCACAAACCGCCGACTAAACCGATATTCCAGAAAACTGATGCTGATTTCGATGCCGGGGCGCAACTGATTACGGCCATCGGCATACGGCAACAGATAGGGCGGCAGATTAACGGACGTTTCGCCTTTTGCTTTCTGTCGGCGACCGGCTTTGCGCAGGTAGTCCTGTTCCAGCTTCTCGCGCTGCCCCTCGAACGTCGTTTGCTCGGCCGGGCTGGCAAAGATCAGCGTACTGTCCGATACATCGAGTTGGGAATAGTAATCACTGGGGTCACCGTTCACGTCGATGCGCAGTTGGGGAGGCTTGTATTCGATGATGGTGGCTGTTTTAGTAACCAGGATGGGTACTTCGGTCTGGGCCAGTGCCGCCGACCAGCCCATGGTGATGGATAAAATGCCTGTCAGTACCGGTATAAAACGCGCAGCGTATGTTGTCATGCCGAATGGATTGAGCCGGTTAAGAAACCGGACCCGCAAAGTTTAACTCAAAAGTAGACATAGTCCGCTTTTTAACGTTCGGGTATCAGTAGATAGTTTCTGGTAAATAAACAGCTTATTGTAAACCAGTGTATTAATTTCAGGCTGATTTTCAACCCTACTCACGCTGACCATTGCTCATGAATCTGACCGACGAAACCAAACGGGCCATTCGCATTGCGCAGGCCATTGTTAAAGAACACCGGCACGAACAAGTAACACCCGCTCACCTCATGCTCGGCTTACTCCATAACGATGTCGGCCTGGCTTCGTGGCTGGTGGCGGTCGGGAAAGATATTTATTTTCTGCGCGACTGGGCCGATTACCGGCTCGAGTCCATTCCGAAAGCGGCTCGTATCCCCGAAGAGCCGCCGATGAATGCCAATGTGCAGGAAACGCTGAAATTAGCCGAACTGATCGCCCTCCAAACGGCCGCGTTGTTCGTTGAGCCGCTGCACGTATTGGCGGCCCTGGTAAAACCGGGTGTAGCCTTCACCGCCGACCAGCTTAAATCACTGCCGCTGACGCAGAAAGAACTGCTGGATGCCGCCACGAACGAACAGGCACCTGCGTCGGTGGCAGACCCGGCTACCGGCGAAATGGGCAAGCCAGCGGGTCCCAACGCGCCGGGGCAACCGGACGGGCAATCGGCCCTGCTGCGTTTTTGCACCAACAAAACCGATCTGGCCCGCGCCGGTAAACTTGACCCCATTGTTGGCCGGGACCGGGAACTGCGGTTGATGATCGAGATTCTGGTGCGCCGGACCAAGCCCAATGTGATGCTGGTTGGGGAACCGGGTGTGGGCAAAACGGCCCTGATCGAAGGCTTTGCGCAGGCAATTGTGGCGGGCAGCGTACCGGCCAGTTTACAGCAATCGCAATTATTTGAGCTGGATTTGGGGTCGCTGGCGGCCGGGGCCTCGTACAAAGGCGAAGTCGAAGACCGGTTGAAAAACATCCTCAGTGAAATCAAGGCACTCGATAAAGCCATTCTGTTCGTCGATGAGGTACACGTACTCCTCAACCCCAACGGCTCGCTAGGTACGGGCGTAGCCCAATTGCTAAAGCCCGAACTGGCGCGGGGGGAACTGACGATGATCGGCGCGACGACGCTCGAGGAGTACCGGCAGTACATCGAAAAGGATGAAGCCTTTAGCCGCCGGTTCGAGAAGCTCATCGTGCCCGAACCCAACGCCACGGCGGCCACGCGGATGGTGAAATCGCTGTTGCCGCTCTACGAAAAGCACCACGACCTGCGGGCCGATGAAGACGTTGCCGAGGAGGCCGTTCTGTTATCCATCCGCTACGTAAAGGACCGGCGGTTGCCCGATGCTGCCGTTGACCTGGTCGACCGGACAATGGCCGCGCTCAAAACAATGGGCGAGACTGCCCACGGTGAATTACAGGCTTTACTGGACGAACTGACGGCTACGCAGGAGCGATTGACCGATGCCAACGAAACCGAGCAACTCCGCGATTACCGGTGGCTATTGCAGCAGATGCAGGCCAAAGTAAGCCCTATTTTACAGCAGCAACTCGAAGACGATACGCAACCGGATACCATCGAGCGGCCCGCCCTGCTGCATGACTACATTCAAACCCGGTTACTGGCCCTGCTGCCCCTGGCCGAAATGCACCCCGAAGCCCTGACCAAACAGGACATTGCCGCTATGGTGGCTGCCAAAACGGGTATCCCAATGGGTAAGCTGCAAACCAGCGAACGCGACCGGCTGCTGCGCATGGACGATGTACTGCGGAAACGGGTGGTGGGGCAGGACCATGCCGTTCACGCCTTAGCTGCGGCCATTCTGGAATCGCGGGCGGGCCTGACGGTTGGTCGGCAACCCATGGGCGGCTTCTTTCTGCTTGGCCCAACGGGTACCGGCAAAACCGAACTGGCGAAGGCATTGGCCGATTTTCTGTTTAACGACGAGTCATTTTTGATCCGATTCGATATGTCGGAGTTTAAAGAGGAGCATTCGGCCGCGCTGCTCTACGGCGCACCTCCGGGCTACGTCGGTTACGAGCAGGGCGGTTTGTTAGTCAATAAAATCCGGGAGAAGCCGTACTCGGTGGTGCTGTTCGACGAAATCGAGAAGGCCCACCCGTCGGTTTTCGACATTTTTCTGCAAATATTAGACGAGGGCAAACTTCACGACCGGCTCGGCAAGGAGGGTGATTTTGCCAATGCCGTCGTCCTGTTTACGTCGAACATCGGCAGTGAGTTTGTTATCAAGGAATTTGGTGAGGGGCGCATCCCCGCGGCCAACGACCTGATGGACATTATGAGCAAGCATTTCCGGCCCGAATTTCTGGCTCGTCTGACCGAGATTGTACCGTTTGCCCCCATCAGCGAAGCCAATGCTGTCCGCATCTTCAACATACACCTGCGCGACCTCACCGGGCCATTGTCCAAGCAAGGCATTACGCTGGAAATCAGCCCGGATGCCCGTGAGCAACTGGCCCTCAACGGATTCTCGCCCCGTTACGGTGCCCGGCCGCTGAAGGGCGTTATCCGCAGTCAACTGCGCCGACCGATTTCCCGCATGATCATCGCAGGCGAACTCACTCCCGGCTCCACACTGACCATTGACGTGGACACCGATCAGCAGCTCACCTGGACCGTAACGCAGATGGCCGAAGTTGTCGACTAACGTCCGTAATTGGCACCGTCCATATGTCCAACGCCCCGCAGGCTCGAACGAGTGCTTGCGGGGCGTTGTGCGTATGAACTGAGTATAGCAGGGATCGTACCAGTATAATTAAAAAAACCATCATGGCATCACCGGGGCCGACTACGGAGATAGTCGATATAAGCTGTTTCCGCTTCCTGCCGGGTCATCCGCTGGCTTTTCAGGACATCGTTTTCTAACCAATAGCTGATACCGTAATGGGGGTCTTCGTCTTCAGCCAGAAAATAGCGAACAGGGCCGAAGAACGCTTTCAACTCAACAGGTGTACACGTGGGTAGGAACTGCCGCAGCACCCGGGGGTCGTAGAACCGAAAATAGAGCTGAGCACCTGCTTCGGTTTTGACCATCAGAAACTGCCTGAAGTGTTTATAGACCAGATCGGGCTGGGTTTCGGAGAGTACGTAGATGCCCCAGGCTTTTCCCCACCCCTCGGCAAACAGCCAGTCGACAAAGGGGGCCGGTTGCGTGAGGAACAGATAAGGCGCTACGTTGCCCAGTTGTTCCTGGGCTATTCCTTTGTATAGACAGAAATACTGATCGTCTCCGGCCAGGGTTTTGGCCTGTTCAAGTACCTCTTCCATTCGGGCAGCATCTAACAGGCAGTAAGACATAAATTGAGTTGGTATAAGCAGCAGCCTCGGTATATCTGTTTTCGTACTGTGTATCACCCTTACCAAGGGCGGGGGCGATTCTTGCGGGCCCATGCTTCGATCGTAGGCGCTTCTTCGATAAGTTGGGCCTCAGGCTTGTTGATCACGATCAGCGACCGTTGCAACCGCCAGTGAGTCGACCATTCCATGAGCCAGCGTACTTCCTTGACAAACTGACTGGGTGTAATGGAGCCGTCGGTAAAGTCTTTTCGTAGCGTAAGTTGCGGTTCCTTTTGACCCATTGGCATCTTTTCAATAAAAAAATATCCTTCTCCCAAGGTATACGGTTCGTGCTTACCTACGGTCTCAATGTCAGCGAACAATTCAGGGTATTCTATCATTATAGATGCATCATCTATAATTAATCCCTCTATGCTCAATCTTTTATTTTGGGTGGAGTAGATAACATCGGGTGCGCCCAGAATGCCCCCGAAATCGCCATTGGGGGAAATCTCCACTTTAGCGAACGACTCGTGAGCTTCTTCGCACCAGGATTTAGTTAACAAAATGGCTTGGTCTAAATTCATTTCAGTGGGTTGAGTAGCGTGAGTAGCTTGCGTACAGGAGCACAGCACAAGCCCAGTACCGATTAATATGATCAGCCAAGACCACATCATTCTAACATAAACCATCGTGAGTAGTCATTAAGTTTACCAGGGGCGGGGGCGATTTTTTCTGGCCCATGCGTCCAGTTTAGCCCCTTCTCTGACAAGCTCTTCCTCCGACTTCGTATTGACATCGTAACTCCGCTGCAATCGCCA
Organism: Cytophagales bacterium; assembly: GCA_038327655.1. Taxonomy (GTDB): domain Bacteria; phylum Bacteroidota; class Bacteroidia; order Cytophagales; family Spirosomataceae; genus JBBQLG01. The sequence goes on along the minus strand of JBBQLG010000023.1, from coordinate 3,461 downwards.
ATAAGTAGACCATTGCATCAGCCAGTCTATCTCTTTGACAAATTGGTTAACAGTAACCGACCCATCACTGAATTCTTTTCTCAATGTTAACTGAGGGTGTTCACGGCCAGGTGTATTTAGAATGTGAAACCGTCCTTCGCCCAGAGTATATGCTTCCCTATTTTCCGCTCTCTCAAAGTCATCAAACAGTTCCGGATACTCAATCAATTCGGAGGCATCGTAGTTGACTAACCCATCAACGTAAAGCTTTTTCGCTTGGGCAACATACGTAATTTCAGCCGCGCCGAATACCCCGCTAAAATCTCCATTTGATGAAACCTTGAGATGATTTCCCAACTGCTCATGGGCCTCAACACACCAAGCCTTGGTAAGCGCGAGTGCTTTGTCATTAGTCATAGATGATGGGGATGACTGCTTATTAGTTTGAGAGCATGTATAATGAACAATAACAATCAGAAAGCAGGCTGTACGAACAAAGACGTTTTTTGGTAGATGATTAACAACAGCGTCCATTTGTTTTTTTAGGAACTGGGTGAATCCTATTTAATTCAGGCAAATAAGTATTATCCATGCTGTGAGGCTCAATCGGATTCCAAGCATTTTTTGTAAATCGATGTCGTTCAGCCAAATTAGTCGGCTCGATGAGTATCCCTCGATTGTTCTGAACAGATGTTATAAGCTTAGGAACAGGGTCAGCCGTATTGGTGTATTGATGATATCGTGTGCCGGTTGAGGGCCAGTTACTTTCGGCGGTACCGAAGCTATATACATCTGTACTTCCCATCTTTTGTCGAGTATACCGTTCTGATTCTTGCCTTGCCCGAACTGGGCTCATACCCTGCTTTCTAAGCGCAGCATATGCACTCCGCTGTAGCTTGATTTGTGTTTCCGCCAAACCCTCTTGAGTAATTAATCCGCCCTGACTGTGAGCATAAACGGTTACTCGCTGTGGTGGTTTTTCATTCAGCATTTCTGTCAGTAACCGGGCCTGACTATGGGCGGCAGGTTCGCGGCCAGCCCGGTCAATGTTATCTTTTGAGTCTAAGCCATCCTCAACTGTGCCATATGTGGCATTGTACACACCGATTACTTCGGCGCAACGCTCGTCAGCGATTTTATGCATCGTAGCGCAGGCCGCTTCCGGGGTCGTGTTGATACCGTTGGTGTAAATGATCTTGGGCAACTTTCCCCCACTACCCGCGCACCCCTGTGGGAGTCGGCCCGTTGTGGGTGGGTTGGGTGAGGTCTTCGGGCAATCGTTACCCATAAACTGACCGTCGCGGGGGTCGGCAACGCGGTTTTTGTTGCGGGCCATGTTCTCGATGCACCGCTCCACCGTCTTGTTGGCTGTGGCCGCTCGGCCAACACCCGATGCAATACCACCCACTATCGAGTTGTCGAGTTGTTTGCCCTTTTGCTTCGCCCAGTCGACGCCTTCGCCCGCTTTCTTTTTGGTCCAGTCAACGCCTTCGCCTACTTTCTTTTTTGCTTGGTCAATGCCATCTTCAGTCGCCTGAACAGCCTGCTGCCCTTTCTTTTTGGTCCAGTCGATGCCTTCCCCCGCTTTTTGCTTCGTCCAGTCGTAGCCGGCCCGCGCTTTTTCGGCGGTTGCGCGGGCGGCTGCTACCGCGTTGTCGCGTGCCGTCCGGGCGGCCGCTACTGTTCCATCACGAACGGCCCGGCCCGTGGTGGCTGCCTGTTGGGCCACTTTACTGCCCAGTTGCTGACCCCATTGGGTACCGGCGGCAATTTTATCGGCTACGGTTTCAAAAAAGTCCATACAGCACTGCGCTCCGCTTGGTTAAGTGATTTACGTATCCGACTCCCTGCCATCTTCCGGGGTGAGCATACTGACATACCACTTGGCCAGCCAGATACTCTTGGTGTCCTCGTCCAGTTCGCGTGAGTTTAACACATCGTGCGCCGGGTCGAAGACATCGTAAAAATCCCAGCCTACATCACTGGCCACGTTTATGAACAGACCAATATTATCCAGCGACCGTAAGCCGAATGATTCCGCCATTACGGCTATCTTTTCCACCTCCTGACGCACCACGGCATCGGGCACTTCCCGGCGGTGGTCGGTCATCTCGGCTTTCAACGCAACGGCTACTTCATCGAGAAATCGAGTGCGGGCGGTTGCATCGAATGCATTCAGTTGCCCCTGACGAACGATAAACATCTATCCTGAATTTGTTTCATGATCGGGAACGAGCAAAAGCTGCTTCCCGCTTTTATGGGTCACGGTGTACACCCTGATGACGACATGTGTACGATTACCTCACTGGCATGTTTCACAAAAAGGGGTTCCGTTTCGGGCGGCTTTCGTGAGGGTTAAAATCTGGTTGAGTACAGCCGCCCGCTCCTTACTCAGGCTATTCATCAGATCGGGCAGCAGGTCCGGCACACTCGGCAATCCCATCCCAAAATCCCCGATCAGCACCGTCGGGCAGCCGATCACGATGCGGCCCCCGTGAGACGTCATATCCCCCATCCGGGCGGCTGGCATTCCCCCGATCAGCACCGACATCGACCCCTGTATAATTACATCCGGTGGTCCCACACAGGTACACATATCGCCTACCGTGGCGGCTGGCATTCCCCCGATCAATACCAGTGGCTTACCCGGCGGCAATACGGGCCCACCCACGTGCGGAATCGGTGGCACACTGGGGGTGACCATCGGGCAAACATGCATATCGCCTACGCGGGCGGCTGGTTTTCCCATAATCGATGGTGTCAATGAAGGCAACAGAAAATAAGCCCAACCCACACGAGCAGGTTGGGCCGGTAAGCCCTATTGAGGTCGACCTGCCCCACTGAAGTACGGGCTTTGTCGAGTTGATTGCGTTGAATGGCGACGGCCAGCTCACGGGCGGGGCCATCAAAATAATCCTCGGCGTTGAGCATAGGCTTGTGGCATCCCAACACCGCACATACTGTGAACAGTAGGTTGAGTAGTTTACTACTCATTCTTGCCCTGTTGCTTCTGGCGTTCCTCCCAAGGGCGGGACACGGGAAAGGTAACGCCCTTATCGATAAGCTTTTTTTTGACGATCTGTTGCCACTTATAGTTCTCCGTGCCGAAGTTGGGATTGGCTTCCTGAACGATGAGAGCTAAGGTACCACCAAAATTGTCTTTATGTAAGATATCAGCTTTCCGATCCATTAGGTAAACCACCTCATCAAAGGAATTCAAGCCCGCACAGGTCATAGTCACATTCTCCCCATCTTTATCTACCGCGTCGATGTCCGCCCCGTGATCCAGTAGGTAAATCACATTCGCCCAACGATCTCCCAACACCGCTTCCCTGACTGCTGGCGACTGCCCGTTGCGGCTGTTGGGGTCCGCTTTGTGCTCAATCAGGATCTTGAGGTAGTCCTGATCCGATCCTCGGGCTACAAACGCCACCGGGGTCGCCCCATCGGGGTCGGGCTTGTTGGGGTCGGCACCAGCCTCC
>JBBQLG010000022.1:0-58958 GCA_038327655.1 Cytophagales bacterium | reverse complement strand
AAGTAATCCCCTCCTTACCTGTACTAAAAAGGCGGTAGACTGATCTACCGCCTTTTTTAAGGGCTTCGTGACCGTAAAATAAAGCCAAATAAAAAATTTCTGAAGGGGTATATGATTATTTGCAATAAAGCTGTTATCTTGCAGGGGTTATTTTAAAAGATACAATGCAAACAGGAACAGTAAAGTTTTTTAATGAATCGAAAGGATTCGGTTTCATTAAACCCGAAGATGGCGGTGACGACATCTTCGTTCATGCGTCGGGCCTTATTGACCAGATCCGCGAGAACGACAAAGTTAAGTTCGAAGTAGAACGTGGCAAAAAAGGCTTGAACGCGGTAAACGTGGAGCTAGTTTAGTCTGAATACGAAGAGCTTATCGGTAAAAACACGCTTCACGGCGTGTTTTTTTCGTTTTAAGACCAACCTGCAGGGCACGCCGATGCCTTACAGGTTTTTTTATGATATATACACTCCTGATTGACAATGCCTCACCTAACACGCACCGGCCACACCGGTGTTCACTACGAACTGTTTGTTCGTGCCTTCGCGGATACCAGTCGAGATGGAATCGGCGACCTGCCCGGGGTGATCGCTAAAATCGATTACCTTCGCGATTTGGGCATCTCCTGCATCTGGCTGATGCCCGTTCATCCCTCTCCATCCTATCACAAATACGACGTCACGGACTATTATAGCATTGATCCTGAGTATGGTACGATAGACGACTACCGGCGGTTAGTGCAGGAAGCTCATAAACGGGGCATGACGGTACTGCTCGATTTTGTGATTAATCATACCAGTACCCGGCACCCATGGTTCATTGAATCCGCCAAAGGGTCCGATAGTCCTTACCGAGACTGGTATGTCTGGATGAACCCGCAGGCCATCAAAAAATTAAACATTGAGACCCGCGAAATCACCGCCGATTCGCAGGAACGCAATCCCTGGCACACGGTCAAAGGCGCAGCGTACGACGAAAAATATTACGCCCTATTCTGGAGTGGTATGCCCGACTTAAACTTCGATCATCCCCCCGTCCGCGAAGCGATTTATGCCGCCGGTCGGTTCTGGCTGAATAACATTGGCGTCGATGGATTTCGGTTAGATGCAGCCCGGCATATCTACCCCGATTGGGAAGAACCAAAGAACCATGCGTTTTGGGAAGAATTTGGCCGCGTGATGGACGAAGCCAAACCGGGCACCTACACCGTTGGCGAAGTCTGGACCCGGCCCGAACACATCGCCCCCTACTTCCGGGGCTTAAGAGCTAATTTCGATTTCGACCTGTGCCTGTCTCTATACGATATTATCCGTAATGAAAACGATACCGAAGACCTGGTCGAGTACTTGGTTTACAACGAAGCGGTGTTCGGCCGGGTGAATCCGCAGTTTATCAACGCCATCATGCTCTCGAACCACGATCAGGAACGGGTGGGCAGTCAGTTGCGCGGCAATCTGAATCACCTGAAAGTGGCGGCTAATCTATTGCTAACCCTGCCCGGCAACCCATATCTGTATTACGGTGAAGAAATCGGGATGATGGGGCGTAAACCCGATGAGTCCATTCGGGAGCCCTTTTTGTGGGATGTGGGCAACAACGATCCGCTCCGTGCCCGGTGGCGACAGGCGCGTTATTCCACGAGCCGCACGGTGACGCCCTTGGCCCAACAACAGGCCGATCCAAATTCGCTCTACAATCACTACAAACGGCTGATTCACTTCCGCAACAGCCATGCCGTCCTGAATGACAACCTAAGCCGAACGGAGCAAACCGGCATCCGGCAACAGGGAACGGTATCCTTTATACGCCGATCAGCTAATGGCGGGTCGGTTTTAGTGATTCAAAACCTGACGGGTAAGCCCAAACGGGTTATACTACCAATGGCATCACAACTGTATCAAACTGTTATTTGGCGAGATGCCGCTACTATGACGGTAGTCGACGGTCAACTAACCATGGCACCCTACGAATGCGTGGTTGCCGAGTAAGCAAACCGGGCCTATCTTTGTCAAATTCTTTCGCCTATGTCCTCCCTCAGTACCCGCCACCTGCTGGGCATTAAAGACCTGACCGAAACCGACATCCAACTAATCCTGGAAACGGCCAGCCAATTCAAAGAAGTCATTAACCGCCCCATCAAACGAGTACCCTCCCTGCGGGACATCACGATTGCCAACGTTTTTTTCGAGAATTCGACCCGTACCCGGCTCTCGTTCGAGCTGGCCGAGAAGCGGCTGTCGGCGGATGTTGTCAACTTTTCAGCGTCGGGGTCGTCGGTTAAAAAAGGAGAAACACTGCTGGATACGGTCAACAATATTCTGGCCATGAAGGTGGATATGATCGTCATGCGCCACAGCAGCCCCGGTGCGCCCCATTACCTGTCTACGCGCATCCCCGCCAACGTCGTCAACGCGGGCGATGGCACCCACGAACACCCCACGCAGGCTCTGCTCGACTCGTTTTCGATGCGCGAAAAACTCGGTGATCTGGCCGGGAAACGCATCGCCATCATCGGCGACATCATACACTCACGGGTAGCATTATCCAACATTTTCTGTTTGCAAAAGCAGGGGGCCGAGGTGATGGTTTGCGGACCGACGACGCTCATTCCCAGGCACATGCACGAACTGGGGGTGAAGGTCAGCCACAACGTCCGCGAAGCCCTTGCCTGGTGCGACGTCGCCAACGTGCTGCGGATTCAACTGGAACGACAGCAGATCAAATACTTCCCCTCTTTGCGGGAATATTCACTCTACTACGGCATCAACAAACAGATGCTGGACGACCTCGACCGGCCCATCGTGTTGATGCACCCCGGCCCCATTAACCGGGGGGTCGAACTTACTTCCGACGCGGCTGATTCGAGCCATTCGATCATTCTGGATCAGGTCGAAAACGGGGTGGCCGTTCGGATGGCGGTGCTGTTTTTGCTGGCTCAGTTGTAGAATCGCCGTAATGGGTTGCAAAATCAGGCTTCTTCGGTCTGTAATTGCTTTTCGTACAACTCGCGGTAGGCACCGTTCAGAGCGGTAAGTTCGTCGTGGGTACCCTGCTCAATAATGTCGCCGTCGTTAATCATGATGATGAAATCGGCGAGTTTGGCCGACGAGACCCGGTGCGAAATAATGACCGACGTCCGGTTCTCCATGATGCTCTTCAGGTTGTTCAGAATGATGTTTTCGGTATTGGTGTCCACCGCCGATAAGCAGTCGTCCAAAATCAAAATGCGGGGGTCGCGCGCGATGGCACGGGCAATGCTCAGCCGCTGCTTCTGACCGCCCGACAAGGTGATGCCCCGCTCCCCGATGCGCGTCTCGAAGCCTTCGGGGAAGTCGATAATGTTCTGGTACAGGTCGGCATCGCGGACGGCCTGCTCTACCCGTTCCTGCGGCATATCGGGCTTGCCAAACCGGACGTTGTTGCTGATGCTCTCCGAAAACAGAAACACATCCTGCGGCACGTAACCAAGCTGACTCCGCAAACTCGTCAGGTTGTAGTCTTTTAGCGGTACGCCATCGACCCGGATATCGCCCGACGTAGTGTCGTACATCCGCGTCAACAGGTTGGCAATGGTGCTTTTACCAGAGCCGGTCGTACCCAGAATCGCCACCGTTTCGCCCGCCCGGACGCGCATCGAAAAGTCTTTCAGGGCCACAATGCCCGAATCGGGATAGACAAACCGGACGTGATTGAAGACGACTTCCCCCTTGATGGGCTGCGCAATATTCTTTACGGAAACGATGTCGGTTTTGATGCGCAAAAACTCGTTGATGCGTTCCTGTGAGGCAGCCGCCCGCTGAATCTGACTCGTTGTCCAGCCGAGGGCCATCACCGGAAAAGTGAGCATGCTGACGTACAAAATGAACTCGGTAATATTGCCCGGCGTCAGGCGTCCGGCCAGAATTTCCTGTCCGCCCACGTACACGACCAGCACGTTACTCAGGCCTACCAGCAACAGCACCAACGGATTAAAGAGCGCATCGACCATGGTCATCTTCAGCGACTTCTGCCGGTATTCATCGCTTTCCCGCTCAAAACTGGCCGCCGAATTATCTTCCTGCACAAAGGCTTTGAGCACCCGAATCCCCGAAAAAGCTTCCTGCACGAACGTCGACAGTCGTGATAAACTCCGCTGAATTTCTTCCGAGCGACGAATGACGATGCTATTCACAATGTAAATCCCAACCGACAAGACTGGCAGCGGCAACAATACGTACAGCGACAGCCGGGCGTTGATGGACACCATGTAGCCGATGACGAGAATAAACAGCACAATCAGATTCAGGCCGTACATAATCGACGGACCGGCATACATACGCACCTTGCCGACATCTTCCGAGATGCGGGCCATTAAATCACCGGTGCTGTTCTGGCGGTAAAAGGCCAGCGGCAGGGTCTGGTAGTGGTCGTAGATTTCACCCTTAAGGTCAAACTCGATGTGGCGCGACATAACGATAAGTGTCTGCCGTACCAGGAACAGAAAAAAGCCTTTGAGCAACGCCAGCCCCAGAATCAGCAGGCCGTACAACAGAATGCTGAAAGCGAAAATATCGTACAGCGTCGTTTGCAGGGGCGATTTATCGTAGAGGTAGTAAATGTCGAGCGTTTCGCGAACCAGGTCTAAGGCGTAGCGAACCAATTGGGCCGGAAAAATGCCGAACAGGTTGGAAACGATGGTGAAAATCGTACCCCAAATCAGGTACCATTTATACTTGAGAAAATATTTATTGAGATGAGAAAGTGCTTTCACGCGGCAGACGGAGCTTTTCGGGTTAACACACACCCAAGTTGAAAGGTTGCAGGCCATAGAACGCGGATGGGGCGGATGCCTGCGGCAGCGCAGATGAAAACGGATTTATTAAATCTTTCTTTATCCGTCCTTGTCCGCGCTGCTGCAGGCATCCGCCCCATCCGCGTTTCAATTGCAGAACCGGCTTAAAAACCGTATTTTTGCGGTCGATTTCAAAAACAGTTCTTTTTCATAGCGGGTAGTACAAGCACACCCATAGCGGCCGAAGCGGTATGTTGAGCAGACGATTGTTACGTATTAAAGTAATGCAGGCCCTCTACGCCCTTCGGCAGGCCGATTCCTCCGATCAGCAGCTGGCAGTAGACGGCATCTCCGATCTTTTCCAGCCGGATCTCAACTCCATGAAACCGCAAAACCGGCAGCAACTTGAAGGCTTCCGTCAGTTGGCCACATTACTATTTGAGGAAGGGATTCGGGAGCAGAAGACCGCCACCGACGACGATAAAGAAACCCCAAAGTCCGTTTTGAAGGCCGTCAATGACGCGTTGCTCTACTACCGGAATACCATTCGGAAAGACAAGGAACGCCTGGGGCAACAGTTAATCAGCGAAGTGCAGGGCATCTACGACGATTACCTGCTGGTATTGCTCCTGCTCGTTGAACTCGGCCATGTTGCCCGGCTCGATAACGAACGCGCTTACCCCGACCCCGACGAAACCCCATTCCACTACGAATCCGACCTGAACGATAATGCCCTTGTACAGGCTCTGCTGGCCCATAAGCCGCTGGAAACGGAGCGGGTCCGGCGGAACGTGTCGTGGACCAATGAGCAGTCTTTCGTCCGAAAAGCGTACCGGGAAGTACTGAAAACCGATCAGACGTACATTGATTACTGCCAGCAGCGCACCCATACCGCCGAAGAGGATCATACGTTGGCCCAATATGTGCTGCGTCAACTTATTTTCAAGCACGAAACGTTTAAAGATCTGCTGGCCGAAATGGACCTGAGTTGGGTCGAAAACAGCGAAGTGGTACGCGGTCTGGCCACGCGAACCTTAAAATCGGTAAATAGCGCGAAGGGACTGGCGCTGGAGCCGTTGACCGACGACTGGGATGAGGATCAGTTGTTTTTGAATACCCTGTTTCAGAAAGCCCTCGAAAACGACGTCGCCTATGAGCAGTTGCTGAGCGATCAGCTCCAAAACTGGGATGTGGAGCGGGTAGCGATGATCGACCGGATTATCCTCAAACTCGCTACTACTGAACTGCTTAACTTTCCGGGCATCCCGACCAAAGTGACCATTAACGAATATATCGACTTAGCCAAGCTGTATAGCACACCCAAAAGCGGTAAATTTGTGAATGGTGTTCTGGATAACTTATCCGAAAAACTGATCACCTCCGGGCAACTTCGTAAGAGTGGCCGGGGCCTGATCGACAATAAATAGCGTTGCTTTTTCCGACAACAGACCATAAACCTTATTATAAGATGAGCAGAACCGGCCGTGATCTGGCATTTTTTCTGACCGGATGCGCTACAGGCGCACTTTTGGGCTTGCTGTACGCGCCCGAAGAAGGCAAAGCAACCCGTGGTAAACTCTCGTACCGACTCTCGAAATACCGGGGGCAGATTCAGCAGTTGGTGGACGAACTGTTGGAAAATGCCGAAATTCCCGAAAATATGTCCAAGTCCGAAGGGCAGCGGGTGGTAAATGATGCCCGCGAAAAAGCCGAGCGGCTCCTCGAAGATGTCGACCGGCTGATGGCGCAGATCAAAAGCCAAAACGCGTAATTTAGTTTGTGACGGTCGGCCGCTGTCGTTTGTAGCTGACTGCCGGAGGCAACTACAAACGGCAGCGGCCGACCGTCACCAACCACAATTTAATCCCCATGAAAAACTGGATATACATCGGTTTACTCGCGGTTGCCGGTGCGGGCGTGATGGCCTGCGATAACCGCAAAGAAGGCGAAGCGGCAACAGCCACCGTTACCGAAAAGCTACCCCGGCTTACACTCGCCGAAAAAGGGGTGTTTAACTTCGGCACCATTACCGAAGGAGACACGGTGGAGCACGTTTTTAATTTCAAAAATACCGGCGAATTTCCGCTCATTATCAACAATGTAACGGCGTCGTGCGGCTGTACCACGCCCGAATGGCCGCGCGAACCCGTAGCGCCGGGAGCGGCTTCGTCCATCCGGGTGCGGTTCAACAGCCGCAACAAAGGGGGCGTTCAAAACAAAACCGTCTCCATTTACGCCAACACCAACCCGTCCGTTACCGACCTGGCGTTTACCGTGGTCGTGAATCCGAAAGCCGATTCAGCTCAACCCGCAACCCACTAATTTAACAGTTAACTCACCCAACCAATGCACACATTATTGCTTCAGGCACAGGCGCAACCCACTGGGCTGGCCTCTTACAGTCAGTTTATCTTGATGGGGGGTATTTTAGTGGTCATGTATTTTTTCATGATCCGTCCCCAGCAGAAAAAGCAGAAAGACCAAAAAACGTTTATCGAAAGCATTAAAAAAGGCGATTCCGTCGTGACCATCGGTGGGATGCATGGTAAAGTCATTTCTGTGGATACGACAACCGTAACCATCGACGTGGACCGGGGCGTGAAACTGACGTTTGAGAAAACGGCCATCTCGCGCGATGCCTCATCGGCCCCCACCATGCCTACTACGCAAGCCTGAGTTTTCCGGTGTCACTCCCCTCGTCGCATCCGCCCTCGTTTCAATGGCTGAAAGCGCTTGCCTGCTTGGCCATCGCGGCCCTGTTTTGGGTGATGAATGCCCTCAACCGCGATAGCTATTCGCTGAACGTCGAGTTTCCGCTGCGGTTTGTCTACAACGACTCGCTGTTTATTCCCACCAGGCCCCTGCCCCGCACCGTAACCGCCAATGTTTCCGGTGATGGCTGGGGGCTGCTGGGGCACTCCTGGCTCCCCTTTCGGACGGAGCCGGTCAATTACGAAATCGAAGATCCGCTGCGGGCATCGATCATCAGCACGGCGTCGCTGGCGGCCTCCCTGGCGGAACAGACCAAAAACCTGCGCGTCAATTACGTCGTCGCCGACACGCTGGCCTTAGGTTTTGAGCGCCGACTGACCAAAACCATTCGCCTGGTTGCCGATAGTGCACACATCAATATGGCCCCGCGCATGGTGGTATCGAGCGTCATTAACCTGACACCGGCTACAATTCAGGTCGAAGGGCCGGAGCGGTTGGTGAAGGGCTTTGCGGATACGCTGGTCGTCAGAATTCCCGGAAAGCGCATCAGCATCGACTACGACGAAGAACTACCGATCAACAACTACCGGCATCCGCTGGTACGCAGCAGTGCCAACCGGGTCGCCGTGAGTTTTGAAGTGGCTGAGTTGTTGTCTATTCCCGAAACGGCACCCGCACCAGCGACCGTTCCCGCGTCACCGAAGCCCGTTGCCATCGAAAAGAAGGCGGTCAAATCAGGGAAACGGCGCCGGTAAAGCCCGTCTTAAGCCCGCGTTATTAAAGAACATGAATCCCCTGCAAATTGGCGTAACGGGTGGTATTGGCTCCGGCAAGAGTGTCGTGGGTCGGGTGTTTATGGCATTGGGTATTCCAGTCTATGAGGCTGATGCGCGGGCCAAATGGCTCACCAACCACGATCCTATCCTGCGGGCCGGTATTGTAAATCTGCTCGGTCAGGAAGCCTACACAGCCGATTTGTCGGAGACGGAACCGGGCGTTTACCATACGGCCTGGGTGGCTTCGCGGGTGTTTGCCGATCCGGCACTGCTTGCCCAACTCAACGTCCTGATTCATCCCTGCGTGATGGCCGATACCGAAACGTGGGTGCAGACCCACCGTCAATCTCCTTACGTAATTAAGGAAGCAGCCTTGATGCGGGCGGCTGGTGACCATAATTCGCTCGATAAAGTGATTGTCGTAACCGCTCCCCTCGACCTGCGCATTGCCCGTATCCGTCAGCGCGATCCGCACCGTTCCGAAGCGGATATTCGCAACATCATCGCCCGGCAGATTACGGACGACGAACGGTTGACGATGGCGGATATCGTCCTGCGCAATGACGAAAATGAGTTGCTGCTGCCACAGATAGTACGGTTGCATGAACAGTTTGTGGCTGAAGCGGCTATAATTTAAGCCTCCCTATTGCGCTGTCCGGTTGAAATTACCCGAAACAGGTGTATTTTCAACCCTATGAAAAAACTTGTTACGCTCCTGTCTGCCTGCGCCATCAGCTTTGTGCTCGGTGCCTTCATCACCAACGACGATCCCCAAAAGCCCCTCACCGCCGACATGGTCGAGGTAGCCTCCCGCGTATTTGGGCTGGAGTTCACGCCCGCCGAACGCGATTCGATGCTGGATAACCTCAACCGCAACCGGGGTTCCTACGAAGCCCTGCGCAAAATTGACCTGACCAACGACATTGCGCCCGCTTTGGTTTTCAACCCCATTCCGGCTGGATTCGTGATGCCGACGGAGGCCAATTCGCTCAAACAGAGTCCGGTTGCGGGCACCAAACTCCCCGCGAACCGCGACGAACTGGCGTTTTACACCGTGGCGCAATTGGGCGAACTGATTCGGACGAAACAGATTTCTTCGGAAGACCTGACTAAATTCTTCCTGAACCGGCTCAAAACGGGTGGTCCGCACCTATTCAACGTCATTACCCTAACCGAAGACCTCGCCCTGACACAAGCTAAACGGGCCGATGCCGACCTGAGAGCGGGCAAATATCATGGTCCGCTGCACGGTATTCCATACGGAGCTAAAGATTTGCTGGCGAAAACGGGCTATAAAACAACCTGGGGTTCGGTGCCTTACAAAGATCAGACGATCAACCTTGATGCGACGGTTATTCAGCGGCTCGAAACGGCCGGGGCGGTGCTTTGCGCCAAATTGGCCGTGGGTGAACTGGCGATGGGCGACGTGTGGTTCGGGGGCATGAGCCGCAACCCATGGAAACCCGAAACCGGGTCGAGCGGGTCATCGGCGGGATCTGCCTCGACCGTATCGGCCGGACTGCTGCCGTTTGCCCTTGGTACCGAAACGCTGGGGTCCATTGTGTCGCCTTCGACGGTATGCGGGGTTACGGGGCTTCGACCAACGTTTGGGCGGGTCAGCAAATACGGCGCGATGGCGCTGAGCTGGAGCATGGACAAAATCGGACCGATGACGCGCTCCGCCGAAGACTGCGCCCTCGTGCTCAACGCCATTCAGGGACCGGATGGTAAAGATGCGTCGGTCGTCAAGGCCCCGTTCAGCTACGCCCCGCTTGCTTCGCTGAAAGGCCTTAAAATTGGCGTGGTACGGAAAGCATTCGACAGTAAATACCCCAACCACGCCAACGACTCCAGTACGTTAGCGACGCTGACCAAACTCGGTGCCGAACTGGTCCCCATTGAGTTGCCCGCTTATCCCTACGGAGCCATGACCATCGTGCTGAATGCCGAAGCCGGAGCCGCCTTTGACGAGTTGACCCGGTCGGGCAAGGACGATCTGATGGTGCGGCAACTAAAAAATGCGTGGCCCAATTCATTCCGGTCGTCGCGCTTTATTCCGGCGGTGGAGTACATACAGGCCAACCGGATTCGCACCAAACTCATCAACGACATGCATCAGGTGCTGACCAAAGCGGGGGTCGATGTTTATATCAGCCCAACGTACGCCGGGGGGAACCTGACCATGACCAACCTCACGGGGCATCCCTGTGTAGTGCTGCCCAATGGTTTTACAAAGGAGAATACCCCGACGAGCATCACCTTTCTGGGTCAATTATTCAACGAAGGCAAGGTACTGGCAGTGGCCAAAGCCTACCAGGATGCCACCGATTTTCACAAGAAGCATCCGGTATTGCAGTAAAGTAATTAGTTGGTAATCCGCTTAATAAGGGGATTATTGGTTTGTCTGCAAATAGTGCTTATTTGGGAATAATTAGTTTTTCGCTTACGCCACACCATTACATTGCTTCATGGAAGAGTTTATTGCTATCAGAAGATCGTCACGAGTTGAACGGGGAATTGTCGGGGCCAGTCTGTCGATAAGTGAGAAGAACAAAGCGATTCAGGCTGACGTGGCTCATTCAGAACGAGGGGCAAGGCTGGAACATGAATTAAACTTGACTCCGCTTTCTGCTGCCACGACCGATATACAACCGGATGTGGTGGGACCACCGGTGAACAACCGGGTTTATTCGCGCATGAAGTATGTAGGTGCTTTTTACGTGAAAACGGACGACAAGCAGCAGGCAGCCGAAGCCAAAGCAGTTTTTGGGGATGAATACCTGATTGTACCCAACATTCCGCTGTCGCTGCCGCCCACGGTGCGCACTGAAATCCGGGGGGAGCGCAGCCGGAATAGTCTGGGCTGGCCGGCAGCATCCGGCATTGATGCCGCGCATAGTCAGGGAATAAAAGGCGAGGGCGTGCGGGTTTTTGTCATGGACACAGGCTGTGATGCCGACCACGCCCAATTTCTGCGAAAGCGCATCAACTACCGCTACATCGACCCACTTAATCCGCTCAATCCGCGTGATGTCTGTGCTTTTGACACGGCCGGACACGGAACGCACGTCTGTGGCATCATTGCGGGAAGAACCACGGGAGTAGCCCCGGACGTGGAACTTTGCGTAGCTTCGGTCATTGAGAGCGAAACAATGGAGAGCGCACTTAATCGCATTCTGCACGGACTGAACTGGATGCTTTCCGAAGTAATCCACACGGCTAAACCCACCCTGCTGAACTTGTCGCTGGGTTTTCCACCTTCTAAGCGGTTTCCGCAAACGACTACTTTGGCGATGGAAGCGATACGGGCGGCCCTGCAAACGGCGATAGATGATTTTAACGTACTTTCCATCGTGGCGACGGGCAACGAGGCAGACAATACCTATCGCTATCCGGGCGTTTTTCCAGAAGTACTCGCCGTTGGGGCTGTAGACTTTAACAACCAGATTGCCGAATTCACGTCGCGGGGCACATTTGATTTCGAGGGAACGCCCCGACTTTTACCGGATATCTGGGGCTACGGCCACAAAGTATATTCGGCCCTGGAACGCAATAACGAGAAGAAGAGCATCTACGCCGAGAAATCAGGAACGAGCATGGCAACGCCCTACGTTACCGGTATTGCCGCTTTGTACGCACAGGAAACTGGTTTACAGGGGATTGACCTCCGGGAGCACCTCCTGAATAATGCCCTGTTAACCGATTTTGGGAAGATAGCCGCCTTTCAGCCTCGCTAATGGCTGGCTCTGTGGTGATTAATTTGATCACTGGCAAACAAAATGGCACTGAGTTTGTCATATCCCTATAAATAAGATAGACATTCCAAGCCAGTATAGTATACGCTTACTTAACACAATACGCACTCATGGATATGCACAGATACGCGGTGCTCATCAGAAAACCGGAACGGGAGCGGTTGATGGGCTTGAGTCATGCCGCGAAATTTAAATATCTGACCGATTATACAACAGACGTTAGAAATCAGCTTCTGGATTGGCTCAATGGTCGCCATCTGCACGCGCAGGTTGAATCAGTTGACCCCGTGACGGCCTTTAACACGCTTTTCTTTACCGCCACGCCCGAAGTGAAACAGGCTCTGGTTGAGCATCCGGCAGTGGTAAAAATTGCCGAGGACTATGCCATGCCCGTTGACCTGATGTGGCAAAACAAATAGATCCTGAGTGCCGAAAAGCCGCCTTATTGCGATAAGGCGGCTTTTTTCGTCTTCGATCAGACTTGCACTCAAGCCATAGACCCAATGCCCCAAACCGGGACACAAAACGACTATTTTGGGTTATTGGCTGACACAAAACCGATTCACCCATGACGCCTTACACCATCCCCGACCAAACCCGCATTGGTCACGTTCACCTGAAAGTGGCTGACCTTGACCGGGCGCTGGCTTTCTACCGCGATTTGCTCGGCTTCACCGTTATGACGATGTACGGCACTGATGCGGCTTTTATTTCGGCGGGTGGCTACCACCGTAGCGACGGCCCGGCATCACATCGGACTGAATACATGGTACAGCAAGGGGGCACCACCAGCACCTACGCGGTCGGCAGGACTATTTCACACGGCAATCCTGTACCCGACCCGGCCCGATTTAGCGGTGGTGCTGAAACGATTGATTGACGCCAATTATCCCATCACGGGCGCGTCGGATCATGGCGTATCGGAAGCGATTTATCTAAATGACCCCGATCACAACGGCGTCGAATTGTACTGGGACCGGCCCGCCGACCAGTGGCCCCGCAAACCCGACGGTTCGCTGGAGATGTTTACGTACGCCCTGGACCTGGAAGGTCTGCTTCGCGAATTACCGGAACAGGCCTGACCGGCGACTATCCATCCCGGCGACGACCGGGGAAACCCGCCCCCGGTACGCCACCATCCGGTCGGTCGGGACGTGCGGGAGTTGATGCGGCCTTAAATTGGCGCAGGCTGTAGGTGAACGTAAGCAAGAAATACCGCTGCAACACCAGCGATTGACTATTTTGGACGTACGTATCGGTCTGGGTAACGCTCAGGCTGTTGTTCTGCTTCAGCAAATCAAACCCCGACAGCCGTAAATCTCCGCGCTGGTCTTTCAGGAATTTCTTACCCACAGCCGCGTTCAGAAGCGTGTACTGCTGATTGACACTCCCCCCAAAACCTTTGTAGCGCTGGTTGTTCAGGTCGGCCTGAAACACCAGCCCCGGCCCGAAGATCCAGTTGATGCGCCCACTGATAACGGTGTAATGATACGTGCTGTTGAGCTGGGGCTGAATCGTGTTCTTGACCTCGTTGTAGTTGCCCGTGTACGACGCCGAGAAATCCAGTTTTTCGCTGATATTACTACTCAGCACCAGGCCCTCAGTCCAGGTGGTGGTACGGGCCAGATTCGACCGATCATTAATCAGACCCGGCGTCTGGCTGTAGCCATTGCCCGCGTTCAGGCTCAGGTTGAGTTTCGCAAATTTGATCGGAAAACTATACGTCAGAAACGTGCGCATGGCCCACAGCCCATCCAGATTGATTGGCCGCGATAATTGCACACCGCGCCCCACCACAACCCCACTGATTACCTGCGACGAGTCGGTACCGATGTTAGTAGCATTGGCAATGTATTTATTGGTAGCATTGCCACTGAGCAGGATAAACAGGCTGCGCGATTTGGTCGGCTTCGTCAGCGTATAACGGGCCTGCAGGTTGTGGCTGTATGACTGCTTCAGGTCGGGATTGCCCAGCGTCAGAAACAGCGGGTTTGAGTTATCGAGTACGTTTTGCAGTTGCGTGACGGATGGGGCCTGCGTGTTGGTGCGGTAGTTTACCCGAACCCGGGCGTCCGTGCTCAAGCGGTAATCGAACGTGGCGGAAGGCAGCAGGTTGTTAAACGCGGCCCGAACGTGATTGATGCGCGGAAACGTCTGATCGCTGATGAGATCGGCCCGCTGATAGGTCAGGTTGGTATTCAGGCCCATTTTCGGGTTGCGGAAGTTGTAGGCCACTCCCGCCTGATTGGTCAGGTAATCGTTCTGAAACGTGTTGGATAGCTGTAAATTCAGCAAATCGTACTGGTTCGTGAGCGGGTTGAACCGGTTTGTTCGGCGATCCGAACTACTGTTCCGGTACGAGACATTGTAGTTCAGTTGCAGTTGGCTGAGCTTACCCAGTGGCTCGGTGTAGGCCGTGTTGAGCGACAACTGGTAGTTCGGCGAACTGACGCGCGTTTGCTGGTCGATCCGCTGCGCACGGGTACTGTCGGTGAAGTACTCGTTCAGCGACTTCTGCGTGTTATTATTCGTCTGATGCGCTACCGTCGTGCCCAGATTGAGCGAAAGGGAGCGTCCCCTTTTGGCAAACCGGTGCCGGAACAGGATGTTGTTGCCCAGATCGTAGCCCCGATTGAGGGACGTATAATTGCTGGTCGAGCGGTTGAGCAACGCACTGTCGGGCGGCACAATGGGGTTAAAACTATTGCCCGCGCCGGGATTCAGCAACGTGCTGTCGTTGGAAAGGTACGTGATGCCATTGACGCCACTGGTCGAGTTGGTGGTCTGAAAACGCAGCCGGGGCGTAAACAGCAGCGAGTTGTTGGAATTGATGGTGTACTCGAGCCGGAAGTCGAACCGATGGTTGGTGTTTTCGCTGCTGGTCTGGCTGTTTTCCTGGTAAAACTGGCTGGCCTCCCCGTTGAGGAAATACCGGCGAAACTGCGTCTGCACGTTGCGGTTGTTGCTGTTATTGAAAAAATAGCTGCCCCGAAACGTCACGTGTTTGCCCCAGTCGTCGGAGAAATTGATACCCAGTGAGTTGGTTTTATTGATGCCGGATTGCTGCCCGACCTGAAAATTATTACCCCCCGGCGCACCTCCCCCACCGCTGCCGCCCCGGCCGCCACCGCCACCCCGCCCACCGGCGTTTCCGCCCCCAGCATTGGTAACGCCCAGCAAGTCCTGACTGGCAAAATTCTGCTGGTTGATGTTGTTGCTCAGCCCGATCACCGACAGTCGGCGGGCACCCTTGAACTGGTTGATGTTGCCTCCCGCCGTATAAACGCCATTGGTACCCGCCCCCGCAAAAAGCCGACCGAACGAGCCGTTTTGTCGGTCACCACGGGTCACGATGTTGATGGTTTTGGTGGTATTCCCGTCGTTGAAACCCGTAAACTGCGACTGGTCGCTCTGGCGGTCGAATACTTCGATTTTATCCACCACCTCGGCGGGGAGGTTACGCAGGGCAATGGTCGGGTCATCACCAAAAAACACTTTTCCATCTACCAGTACCTGCTGCACCGTTTCGCCCTGCGCCGTTACGGTTCCGTTTTCGACCGTGATGCCGGGCATCTTACGCACCAGGTCTTCGGTATTGGCGTCGCGGGTGACCTTAAAGGCGTTGGCGTTCAGTTGCAGCGTGTCGCCTTTCATCTGCGAAGCCGCTACCTGCCCCTTTACCACAACCTCCTTCAGCGTCCGCGAATCCTCGGTCATAATCAGATCGCCGAGTTGTTGTGCCGACTGACTAACGGTGATGAGTTGGGTGAGATCCTGATAGCCCAAATAGGTAGCCCGGAGCCGGTACGTTTGCGGACTGACATCAAGAATCTGAAAAACGCCCGCCGTATCGGTGAGTGCGTATTTTTTCACCGTCGAATCGGCCTGAGCCGTCAGGATGATGGGTACGCCAATGAGCACTCCGTTTTTGGTATCGACTACCCGCCCGGTCAGTTGGTTCTGCGCCGTAACAGATAGTGATGACCCACTGAGGGCAAGCAGCAGCCAGAAGGTACAAATGGGCTGGCAGTATTTCGTTACATTCATAGCGTTGAGTGATGGAATTGGTACCGGCTGACAGGAGAAGTGACGTGATGGGTTGTAAATCAATACGTTGTAAACACGCCCACTTAAGCTATGTTGGCAAAGCGGGTAATTTTTCACTTTTACGCCTTTTATCGCTGAAACGCACTTTAACTATGAAATCAATAACCCTTGCCTTTTTACTATTACTAACTCCGGTCTGGCTCCGGGCGCAGACCACCACTACGGCACCAACCGCTAAACCAGTCGTTATTTCCGGCCGGTGGACGGCGGAGAAAGCCAATGCCTGGTACGCCAAACAGCCGTGGTTTGTGGGGGCGAATTTCATCCCCAGTACGGCCATCAATCAACTCGAAATGTGGCAGGCCGAAACCTTCGATCCCGGCACCATCGACAAAGAATTAGGCATGGCCGAAGGACTCGGGATGAATATGATGCGGGTATTTCTGCACAACCTCGTCTGGGAGAAAGACCCCGAAGCCTACAAACAGCGCATCGGCCAGTTTTTACAGATTGCCGACAAACACCACATTAAAATCATGTTCGTGTTCTTCGATTCCTGCTGGAACGACGACCCCAAACTCGGCACACAACCCGACCCGAAGCTGGGGGTGCATAACTCGGGCTGGGCACGGTCGCCGGGTACCAAACGGCTGTTCGATGCGCGGACTTGGCCGGGGCTGCAATCCTACGTGACCGGCATTGTTCGGGCGTTTGCCAACGATAACCGCGTGGTGGTCTGGGATTTATTCAACGAGCCGAGCAATTCGGGCTACATGGATGCCGTGATGCCGTTGCTGACCAAGTCCTTCGAGTGGGCGCGGCAGGGCAAACCGAGCCAGCCCATCTCGGCGGGCTGGTGGCACGATCACCCCTTATCCAACGCCTTCATGTTCGCCAATTCGGACATAATTACGTTCCACAACTACAACCCGGCAGCCAACTTAGAGAAACAGATTCTGGAGTTCCGGAAAATGGGTAGACCCATGATCTGCACCGAGTACATGGCCCGTCGGAACAACAGCACGTTTGAAACCTGTTTGCCAGTGTTTAAAAAGTACAAAGTCGGTGCCATCAACTGGGGCCTGGTGAAAGGAAAGACTAACACCATTTTCGCCTGGGACACGCCCATACCCGGTGGTGAAGAACCCAAACTCTGGTTTCACGACATCTTCCGGCCCGACGGTTCCGTTTTCGACCCGAAAGAAATTACCGCTATCAAGCAGGAAACGGGGGTAGTAAAGTAAGATAGTTTGTAGTTTGTATTTTTGTCATCCTGAAGCATGAAGGATCTTAGTCACCAAATCGCTAAGATCCTTCATGCTTCAGGATGACAAAAATACAAACCACCAATGGCCCTCATCTCCCGCAAGAAAGTCCCCTACCCCATTAGTCCTGCGCTGCGGGACTATCTGCGGCAATACAACCGCGAGGTGCCGCTGACGATCCATTACCGGGATCTGCTGCGCTTTGCCGAATCGGTACCGGTGCGCGACCGGAACGGCAACGATACTCTCTGGGAAACCGTGGTGCCCGCCCAGTCGGAAGTAGCCGAGGTACATACCGCCCTGAAAACCGTTTACGCGTTTCTGAAAGCCGACGGTGACCTGAGCATCATGGGTCACCTCGCGGTGGAGCGCGTCGACCTGTGTACCTACGGCAACACCATGCCGTTTCGGGTGCGAATCGTGAACCGGGTAAATGATAACTTCGATTATTTCTACGTCAAAAACGCCGATGCCTCGCGGATTTATGGGCTGGAACTGGAAGACATTCTCTCGCCCAATCAGATCAGCTACCTCACCAGCGGCCCCACGCTGATTGAAGAGCATATTGTGGGCATTCCCGGCGACATGTTTCTGAAACACCGCCTGAGCGACCCCGAACTGAACCCCATCCGGCTTTGCAAAGAATTCGTGAAGTTCAACGAGCGGTGTTTTATCCGGTTGCTGGGCGATATGCACTCGGCCAATTTCGTGGTCGATTCGACGCCGGATTTTGAGGAAGTCTATTACCGCATCCGGGCCATCGACTTCGATCAGCAGAGCTACGAGGGCAAAAAGTCAGTCTATATGCCGCAGTATTTTCGCCAGAATAACCCGCTTATCTCACTCGGTATGCAGTTTATGACGCCCGAAAGCGTCCGGCAGTATCAGATTGAAGAACGGTCGCAGATCGCCAATCGGATGCACATCGAAGGTGCCCGCCTGACCGAACTGATGCGTACCATGCGGGATGAAGTTCTGTCATCCCCTGAAAATATCCGCCAGTTACGGAGCGAACTGGCTTGGCACTACAGCAACCCGAAGTTTGAACGCTGCCAGACAATGGGCGAACTGGTCGAACAAAGTCTGGCTTCATTAGTAGGTATTCATTGATGGAAAAACTACCCCCTGATTTTTACGAGTCGCACGACACCCTCACAATCGCTCAACGGTTGCTGGGCTATGAACTGGTTCACGAAACCCCCGAGGGCACTACGGCCGGTATCATTGTCGAGACTGAGGGCTACCTCACCGGCGACCCGGCCTGCCACGCCTATACCCGACCCACGAAGCGCAATGCCGCCATGTTTGGCCCGCCGGGAACACTGTATGTCTATCAGATCTACAACCACTACAACTGCATCAATGTCGTCACGGGGCCGGAAGGCGTGGGCGAAGCGGTACTTATCCGCGCCCTCGAACCGACCGAAGGCATGGAGTTGATGGCCCTTCGGCGCAACGAAGCCTTTAAAACGGGCTTTGAACGGTATCGCAACAACACCATCGACCCGGATACGCCGGTGGGGTTCCGTAACCTCAGCAACGGTCCCGGCAAGCTGACCATCGCGCTGGGCATCGACCGGGCCACGCACAACGGCTCATCGCTCATTACGGGTGAGATCTTTATCCGACCCACTGTTTTGTGTAATGACGCCCGGCATGAGCTGAAGCTGGTGACCACGACGCGCATTGGCATTTCGCAGGGCGTCGAGCTGCCGTACCGGTATTACATCGGGGACAACCGGTTTGTGAGTAAACCCGCCGTTAAGCACCGGTCCTGAACACGGCATATCCGACGAATCCAGTCCAACTTTTATACTCTATTACAGTTATAGAATACAGTGAACTAACTAACTCAACGATCATGGAAAATCGAACGAACAAGAAAATAGCCATTCTGCTCACGGAGGGTTTTGAACAGGTCGAAATGACCGAACCCCGCAAAGCACTGGAAGCGGAAGGCTTTCATACGGAGTTGATTACGCCCGACGGGGGCCAGGTAAAAGCGTGGGATGAGACGAACTGGGGCGAAACCTTCACGGCCGATAAAGCCCTGAGCGACGTCAGCCCCGAGCAGTACGACGCGCTGTTGTTACCGGGTGGCGTGATGAACCCCGACACGCTGCGTCAGAACCCGGCTGCTGTTGAATTTGTCGAATCGTTTTTTGAGCATCAGAAGCCGGTGGCCGCTATTTGCCATGCGCCCATGATGCTGATCGAAGCCGATGTGGTCGAGGGCATGCGGCTAACCTCATTTCCATCGCTGAAAATGGACCTGCGCAATGCCGGTGCTGAGTGGGTTAATGAAGAAGTGGTTGTTGACGGCAACCTCGTCACAAGTCGCAATCCCGGTGACATTCCGGCCTTTAACCGGGAGATGATTAAACTGATTAACCAATCCGTCCCCGCCGGACAACAGGCGTAGTGATCACAGGTATTCGATGCACAGATAGGAAACTGACTCAACGACTACCCGCCCCTCCGCATCGAACGTTTTTCAGTCAAATGCAACGAGTCCAGTCGTAGTGTTTTGGGAACTCCTGTTGGGGTAGTCGAGTCAACACCTAAATGCCCGATGTCATTCTTGATGACATCGGGCATTTAGGTGTTGGTTTCCGTCTAAGGGATGTTATTCGTCTTTAACGTCGTAGCGATCAAGCATCATAACCTTATTCCAGGCCGCCACGAAATCGGTGACGAAGCGTTGTTGCGCGTCATCGGCGCCGTACACTTCAGCAATGTTACGTAGCTGAGCGTTGGACCCAAAAATCAGATCGCAGCGGGTAGCGGTGTATTTGGTCATGCCGCTTTTCCGGTCCCGGACGTTGAACAGCATCTCATTCTGACCCTGAGGAACCCACTCGTAATCCATGTTGGTCAACACCTGAAAGAAATCATTCGTTAGCTGACCAGGGCGTTCCGTGAAGACACCGTGCTTTGAGTAATCATAATTCTGCTCCAACACCCGAAGGCCACCCACCAGTACGGTCCATTCCGGAGCCGTTAAGGTTAATAGCTGGGCACGGTCCAGGAAGATCCGCTCGGCAGGTACCTTGTAGCCGACTCTGTTGTTGTGGTAGTTTTTGAAACCATCCGATACCGGCTCCAGCCAGTCAAAACTTTCCACGTCCGTCAACGCCTGCGTGGTATCGACGCGGCCCGGCGTGAACGGAACGGTAACCGAAACGCCGGCATCGTGAGCCGCTTTTTCGACCGCGACACAGCCACCGAGTACCACTAAATCGGCCAGAGAAACTTTTTTATTCCCCGGTTGCTGCTGCCCAAACGTGCCCTGAATACCCCGGAGTGTTTGCAGTACGTGGTTAAGCTCTTCCGGCCGGTTGATGTCCCAGTTATTCTGGGGTTCCAGACCAATACGAGCCCCGTTTGCGCCACCGCGCTTATCCGAATGGCGATACACCGCAGCCGCCGACCAGGCCGCCGACACCAGCGCCGAAACGGTAAGGCCGCTGTCCAGGATGTGCTGCTTCAGGGTAGCCACATCAGCCGCGTCGATCACGTCGTAATCTCTGGCCGGTCTCGGATCCTGCCAGATCATGTCCTGCTCAGGTACTTCAGGACCCAGATACCGTTCTTTCGGGCCCATGTCCCGGTGCGTCAGCTTGTACCAGGCTTTCGAGAATTCGTCCGTGAAATAATCGAAGTCATTCAGGAATTTCTCGCAGACCTCACGGTAGTCCGGGTCTACTTTGAGAGCTATATCCGAGGTCATCATCATCAGGTCGTTCATCTGACCGGCAATATGCGCATCCGGCGTTTTTGGCGCACTCGGATCAATTGGCGTCCACTGTGTTGCACCGGCTGGACTTTCGACCTTTTTCCAATCGAATTTGAATAGATTTTCCAGATAGTGATTGTCCCACTGGGTTGGATTGGGCGTCCAGGACCCTTCAATACCATTGGTCATCGTGTTGACACCGTTGCCGGAACCTACCGGATTGTGCCAGCCAAAACCCTGCGCGTGGATGGGCGCGGCTTCCGGCGCGGCACCAATCTTTGCCGACGGCACCATGCCGTGGCTTTTGCCAAAGGCGTGTCCACCGGCAACAAGTGCCACCGTTTCTACGTCGTTCATGGCCATACGTTTGAACGATTCACGAATCTCGCGAGCCGAGTCCTGCGGGTCGCCATTACCCGCCGGTCCTTCGGGATTCACGTAAATCAACGCCTGGTGAGTAGCCCCTAATGGATTTTCCAAATCGTAAACGACATCTTTTGGGTTGCCCACCCAGCGCAGGTTATTGTTGACCATTTCGTCGGGGTGCCCCTTATGGTCGGTCGTAGCGGGAATTTCGTCAACGGCTTTACCGCCCCAAAACTCCGGCCCCCAATACGTACTGCGGTCGGCCTCCCAGGCGTCACGGCGTCCACCACCAAAGCCAAAAGTGGGGAAATTCATGATTTCCAGCCCGCAATTTCCTGCCAGAACGATAAGGTCGGCCCAGGATAAAGACGAACCATATTTCTTTTTGATGGGCCAGAGCAGCCGGCGGGATTTGTCGGTATTGCCATTATCCCACCAGGAATTGATCGGTGCAAAACGCTGCATCGCCTGCCCGGCCCCACCCCGGCCATCGGCAATGCGGTACGTACCGGCTGAGTGCCACGCCATACGAATCATCTGCGGACCGTAGTTATCGTAATCGGCCGGCCACCAGTCTTTAGAATCGACGAGTAAGGCCTTGATGTCCTGCTTAAGCTGCTGAAAATCAATCTTATTGAACAGTTCTTTGTAATTCTCGTCACCGATGGGGTTAGCCGCCGGCTGGTCCTGATGCAGCAACTCCACCTGTAGCCGGTTGGGCCACCAGTCGTCAATCTGAGGGGCCGTTCCCAAGGCACCGCCTATTCGGGTACCTCTGAATGGGCATTTTTCAAGACTCTCCGGATTATCAATAGTTTGCATGGTAAGTTTTTGAGTTGAGTTAGAATTGTGCCTGAATGATTGTAATTACCCTGAATTAGCCAGGCAGCGTCAGGGCCTGTTTTGAGTGACAGTCAAGCCTCTTTGTCGTGTACTTCAGGCGTTTCCCGACTTTTGAGGGGTGCCACTTTCGAAGCAGTGCTCCTGCCAGTTGGTGAGCTTGCGCAGGGGGTATGACAGGTGAAACCCCCAGGTAGACACAAGGGTTTATAATTTATAGTAGCTCGCTCAGTGTCTGGCTCGGATGTGTAGCCCGTTTTCCGTGATCTGAGGCCCTGAACACGGTTTCGCCGGTGTACTGTGCTACGCCAATCAGTTGATTTCTTCGTGATTTTTCGGCGTCGGGAGCATTGAGCCGGGTACGGTGCCTTTTCCTCGATGCGCATGCTGCAAACGTACAAAGTTGCCCATTCGCACTTTTTGGCCCCACAAATCACTGTGCTGCCAAAAACACTGAATTACGAACAAACCAGCAAGCGGCAGCCTTTTGGAGTTCGTTGCAAGCCAGGTCCGAAACATACTTCAGCTGGTCGTCATATGTATCCGCCAGCATTTCAAGGAAAGCATTCACCCCGAAGTCGAGCCGTATCCCCTGGCCGTTTCGTAATAGCTCACCAATCCTTGTGCCATCGCCCCCCCCGTCTTTTCTTCATGGCTACCTCTGGGTTTGCCCCTCAATATGCCTAAAACCGTCGCCAGTCAAACATAGCAAGTCCACTGTACTGGATTGGGTATTTTCTGGCCATTGGTATATATGGCAAGATCGTGCGGTTGATCTGGGCGATGTGATTACGCTGACGAACTAGCTACCGGGCGCAGGAAGTTGAAACGTCGGCAGCGAAAACGTGAAGCGGATGGTGTGCCCGTTCTGGATATCGGTATGGATATCGGTATGGAGTTGTGCGTCGTGCAGACCCAGTATCTTACGTACAATAGCCAGGCCCAGACCTGCCCCGGCTGGGCGGCTCGCTGTAGCATCACTGGCGGCATGGTCCGTTTGCAGATACGCCTGAATAGGTTCGGATAACAACCGAGTCGAATTCTCGACGAACACCGTTATCCCGGTGGGAGTGGTCACGAGTTTTACCCGTATAAAACCACCGTTGGGGGTGTATCGGATCGCATTTTCAATCAGATTCTGTAGCACACGCTCCATCATACCTATGTCGGCATAGCAGAGGGCCGGATTTTGGCAGTCTTCGCAGGTGAAAGCCAGTTGTTTCTGCTGGGCCATCAGTCGAACCTTGGCAACCATTTCGGTTAGCATTTCGGCCAGGGCAAACGGTTCGTGGTGCGGCTGAGTCTCACGGGCTTCGAGTTTCGATAGTTCGAAAAGCTCATTCACCAGTTTCACTAATCTGCCAGTGCTTTGCAGAATTATACCCGCGTATTCCAACTTCTCAGCATCGGGTAGGGTAGTTTTCAGTACCAGTGTTTCGGCATACCCGTGAATAGCGGCTATGGGTGTCCGCAGGTCGTGTGATACCGAAGCGACCAGATTCCGGCGGAGTTGCTCGGCCTGCCGGAGATCGTCGATGTTGCGGGTGAGCGTGGTGGCCATATCATTGAATGTATCGGCCAGCGGTGTCAGTTCGCTGTCTGGTTCAACCCGGATACGGGTGGCCAGATTACCCGTCTGAAACTGACGCACCTGTGCAATAACGTAACTTAGGTTTTTAGTCAGCCGGTAAAAGGCCAGCAGGCCAATGGTAAGTGCGGCAAGCAACGTAATCAACAGAGTGCTGATACCCCACTGCAATACATAGTTTTGCCGAAGAACGGCCGTGATCGACCCGTAGTCAGTGCTGGTCAATATAACGTATACATAGCCCAGTAGACGTCCGTTTTTGATGACACTCGCGGCCGAAAAAATAGTTTGTTCGTGCTCATTCTTGGGGTTATCACCTTTGATAAACAGTGTGCCATGCGAGCGAATATACTGGTGAACCGGTGCCAGATCTACCCGTTTTCGTTTGATCTGCTCGTCGGGGGCGTGGTAGAGTTCGATACGCCCGGTCGAATCCAGAAGATACACCTCCGCGCTGGGGTTAGTAACCATCGCGTGGAAGAATACCTTATCGGCTCCCGCCCGGTTAACGCCCTCCCGGCCAAATGGCGTCATGAATTTGATAATGTGAGTCGCCACATCCCGGTTGAGTTGCTGGTAGGTCGCCTGGAAATACCGGTTGGCCAGCGTGGCCGTCAGATAGCCGTATACCATGGCCAGCAGGGTCAGTACAAGCAGAAAGGTGAGGGCCAGTTTACCATATAAACCGAGCCGAAATTGTCCGTTTACTGGCGGATTAGTGGGCGTTTTCATACTGGATCAACTGGTCTGTGTCGCCAAAACGATACCCGATACCCCAGGCCGTCAGGATGTAGACGGGGTGCGCAAAGACAGGTTCGATCTTGCCGCGTAGCCGGTTGACATGGGCCGTCACTGTATGTTCGTACCCATCGTTGCTGTAGCCCCAAACGGTGTGGAGCAATTCCTTCCGGCTGAAACTCTTGCCGGGGTGTTGCATAAGTAACACCAGCAGGTCGAACTCTCTGGGGGTTAAGTCAATGCGGTTACTATCAACCGTTACGATGTGCTTGTCCAAGTCGATCCGTACGTTTTTATGCACAAGGGGCATCGCCGTCGGCTGGGCCGGTTTATCCACAGCGTGGTCACTCCGCCGGAGCAGTGCCCGAATACGCGCCATAAACTCCTGTTGACCAAAGGGTTTGGTTAGGTAGTCGTCGGCACCGGCCTCCAGCCCAATCACTTTGTCGGCTTCGTCGGCTTTGGCGGTCAGCATCAGAATGGGCATGTACGAATCCGACTCCCGGATGTGGCGACATATACTGATACCATCCAGATCGGGCAGCATGACGTCCAGGATGCAGAGGTCAAACGGCTGGTGGGTGAGTTTGTGCAGACCATCACGGCCCAACGAAGTGGCCGTCAGTCTACCCGGCAGATCTGACAAATGAACCTCTACCAGCCTAACGATGGCCGGATCGTCTTCAATCATTAAGATCTGTTTCATAGAACGTTGAGTGTGATTGGGGTCGTTATAAGCCCGTTTGCGAATGCCGTGCCACGGCCAGACACCGATGGCCTGCTATACTAACTTCAGCCAGCCGCTTCGGTTCAAACGGCTGACCAAACGGAAAACGGCCCGCAACGTGAAACAGCCAGAAAATAAATCCGGTAGCCCATTTTTCCCGGTGAGTTTTTCAGGGTCGGGCGGTAACCGACTACACTGAGAGCGGGGTACGTTTAACCAGTTTCCGAAAATGTTAGACTTCTGTGATAACTTTCTGAAAAGGCTCCGGTTGAAATTAGTGAATCAATTAAAAACGGTGTTATGAAAAAAAACGTAGTTGCCATTGGCCTGGTCCGCCCTTTTTTCCGCTTCGGTGCGCTGCTGCTGCCGCTGGGCATGCTGCTGAGCAGTTGTCAGGACGAAATAAACCAGCCAGGGACACCAGCCGGCCTGCCCACTAACGTACTCTACATCGAAAACAACGTGGCTGTGGCGGGGCAGAACGCGATTCTGGGTTATCGCCGGGCCACCGATGGTACGTTATCGCCCCTGCCGGGCAGCCCATTTCTCACCAGTGGTAAGGGCGTGAGCAATCCCAAGCAGGTACTTGGGCCCGACGACTCGGACCAGTGCATTGCCCTGAGCGACGACCGCAAGTTACTATTTGCCGTCAACGGGGGCAGTAATACCATCGCCGTATTTACCGTCAACGCCGACGGGTCGCTGACGCCGGTGGCCGGTTCGCCCTTTGCGTCGCAGGGAATCAACCCGTGCAGCGTGGGCGTGAACGGCAGTAAACTCTACGTGGTCAACAAAAACTTCGATCCTGAGCAATCCAGCACCGCTAACCCCAATTACACCGTATTTACCATCGGCACCAATGGCAGCCTGACACCCGTTTCCGGCTCAACCATCGAAACGGCGGCTGGTGTTGCTCCCTCGCAGGTCTACGTAACTCCGGGTAAAAAAGTAGCGTTTGGGGCTGATTTTCTGTCGTTTATGTCGCCCACGCCGGTTGGTTCCCTCCGGGCCTTCACCGTTGGCGCAGATGGCAAACTGACGCCCACGCCGGGTACGCCACTTGCCATCAATGGTAAAGGCGGGGCATTGGGTTTGTGGGCGCACCCCACGCAGAACGTGCTGTACGTTGGTTATGCGGTAGACGGCACCATCGGTATTTATGCCT
This sequence comes from Cytophagales bacterium, assembly GCA_038327655.1. Classification (GTDB taxonomy): domain Bacteria; phylum Bacteroidota; class Bacteroidia; order Cytophagales; family Spirosomataceae; genus JBBQLG01. Next base: position 32,472 of record JBBQLG010000022.1, on the reverse strand, counting down.
ACGACCCCAATACAGGCGGGCTAACCTACCAAAAGAAGATAAAGGGTGGGCCTGCCGTTTGCTGGTTCCGTACCAACAAAGCGGGAACGCGGCTTTACTCGCTGGTTACTGCCATTAATCAGGTGGCGGTGCATGACGTTACCAACGGACTGAACCCCGTCGAACTCCAGTTTCTGGACCTGAAGAATCCAGGACCGCTTTACGATATACCCAACACGGGCACGTTTACCACCAGCGAAACCTTTCACGAAGAACTCTCGCCCGACGGAAAATACCTGTACGTCATCAGCCAGCACACAAATCCGGATTTCAGTATCCCCGGCAATTACAACTACCTGCATACGCTGGTGATTGGTGCCAACGGGTTATTGACGGAACCCAGCGAACCCGTACTGATTCCGGTCGATAAGACTACCCGGCCGCAGGGGATTGTTGTGTATTAACAGCCGGAGACACTTCGAGTGAACTGATTTATCATCGTTGTACCGGCTAGGCTGCTTCCTGCCAGTACGACGATGACTTTTGTCGATTTACCTTTGATTGCCCCCACTGGGCCAGCCTGAGGTAGAGAATTTGGGCGATTTTGAGGCACTTTAACAAACAAATTATCGCCGATGAAAAAGTCGAAATTTGTCGAGGTCAAAACGCGGGTGAGGTACGGCTGCCGTCAAATCATTACGCTGCTTCGGCGCGAAGGCCTTGCGAGAATGACACCGGCCACCCGGCACAAGCGAATCCATCATTTGTATTGTGTAGGGGCTGGATTTGCGTAATAAGAGACCCCGGCGCAAGCGGGCAGCAGCCATCGACTGAATTGACCTGTAGTTTCTAACACCACCTTGTGCTGGCGCATAGGTTTTGTGGCGGATCAACTCTTCGTTGGACGCAAAAGCCGGGCCTTAATTGTACGGGGCCGCCCGGACGGTCGATACTTATAGTCGCCAGAGCGTGGTGATCCATGTCGGGCAGTTGCTGAAGGGCGCAGCCGTAGTGGCTGTACTATACCGCCTACGGGCTGAATACAAAGGGGTACCCAGGCAAATTCAAGCAGACAATGGTAGCGGATTTATCCCAAAAGCATTGAACCCAGGGGCTCACTTTCCGGGGCTCAAGACACAACAGTTCTTAGCTTATCCTGAGAAAAGTTGATCAAGTCTGACGTCAAATTAGTCATTGTGGCAGCATAGCAACGGCGCATTCCTGGTATTGCAAACCTGGTATCGCTGTACTGGCCTAATCACGCACGTTCCGAACCGATCAGGCTATCAAAACGATGTAGGGCGGGAGAATGAGCGTAAGCACTACCCGACGACAACCGGATTTTTGGCGGATTGAGTAGAAATGTCGTAGTGTTTGGTGAAGAACTCGTCGCACCACAGGCAGACGTTACCCAGCGATCCGCACCGTTCGTGGGCATGACTGGCCGAAACACCAATGCTTTCACCCATTGCAAACGGATCGCCCTTGTCCAGTGCCTGAAAAACCGGCAGCTCGGCTACCCGTTCCAGCACATCGGCTACCCGTTCATGGCGGGCATCGCCCAGGGGATCTTTGGTGCCGGGGCAACACGGATTGATGCGCCAGAGCTGAATCGAAATCTCCTGCGGAATAGCCTCGCCCCCGTTCAGAAAGCCAATGGCTCCCGACACAATGGCGCAGAAATTATGTTTGGGGTCGCGTTTCCAGATACCCTGCTCCAGTGCCCGGCCCCGCGCCCAGTTGCCGCCCAGCCACATGTCGTCGGTAGCGCCCCAGTAGCCCCACGAGAGTCGGTCCTGCTGCAGATAGGTTTCTTTTTCGATGAGCGGGTCTTTCTCTTCACCGTCCACGTGGCGCGAGGCAAACAGATCGGCCAGCACCATCAGCCGCGTACCAGCCGCTTTATGATACCGGTCGATGCTGGCAATATCGAACCGGGTGATGCCTTTTTCGATCAGCGTGTCCAGGATTTCTTCCGTCAGCAAATCGCCGTTGGTCTGGAGCATCAACTGCGGGCGGTGTTCGGGCGCATACCGCTCCCGGAGGGCATCCAGAATCAGATACAGCTTTTTTTTCTCGGCCAGCGGCTCGCCCCCCGACAGGATGAGTCGGTCGACGCGGTCGGGCAGGTTCCGGATAATCGCCAGGCAGTCTTCGTCCGTGATCCGGTCGCCTTTTGGTCCGGAGAGGTTGTAACAATGCGCACACTGGTCGTTGCAAAGCTGCGTGAAGACCCAGTAAACGGATTCGATATGATTGAACGAGCGGGTTGTCATGGTGTCGTATTTTTAGTCTGAATGCCCTCCCAGAACGCCAGTTCGTCGTGGATACCCGTGCGGGGATCGGCCGTGAAATCGTGAACAGAATCGTAGCTGGTCATCGTGCCCCGATCCAGGTAGGCAAACGCCGTACCGACCGTCAGGGCCTCGCGGCTGTCGTGGGTGACAAACAGCGACGTGATGTGGTGTTGGCGGGCCACGCGGGTAAAAAACGTTTGCATGGCCGTTCGCGTTTGCCCGTCGAGATTACCAAACGGCTCATCCAGCAGCAACAGCCGGGGTTTAATGATCAGGGCGCGGCCAAAAGCCACCCGTTGCCGCTGCCCGCCCGACAGCTGATGCGGCTGTTTCTGCGCCTGATCGGCAATGTCCAGTTCGGCCAGCAGATCACTCACCTGTCGGGAGACGGATGCCTTGTCCACTTTCCGGATCCGCAGACCAAAGGCTACGTTCTCAAATACCGTCAAATGCGGAAAAAGCAGTGGTTCCTGATAAAGATAGACCATCTGCCGCTCGTTGGGGGGCAGGTGCAGCAGACTCTTACCGTCGACCAGAATATCACCCGCGCCGGGGGTTTCCAGCCCGGCCAGTATCTTGAGGAGCGTTGTTTTTCCGCAGCCCGACCGGCCCAACACCGCCAGTACCTGCCCGGTTTTTACCCCAAACGTAACGTTGGTGAGGACGGGCTGGTCACTGAATGTTTTGGAAAGGCTGGCAACGCTGAGCATGGTGTCAATGGTGGATTTTTCAGTGGTGGATTATCCGTTTTTAGCAGCGTGTCAGGCCGTAACCAACGAACGCATCATTGATCGCCGACAACGACAGCATTGGCTCCGTATAACGCGGGGTCGATGGTCATGCGTTCCGATGCCGGTTTTGCGCCCGACAACCATTCCGTCAGCCGGTCCACGTAGTTGTCGAGGTGGGTAATTTGCTGAACGCCATGCTCCACGATGGGGTCGAGGGTGGTGGCAAACAGGGTGCCGCCGTAGTGGGTCGTCTGCCACGAAATAACGTCGCCCTCGGGGTTAGTCTGAATGATGTCGGCGTGGTCGGGTACGGTTGTGTAAACGCCGTGCGTATGCCAGCAGGCCTGCCGGGGGGTCAGACCCCGGTAAATGGGATGGGTGTAATCCGTTTGCGAAACGGGTGGGGAATCGGGCGTGTCGACCCACCAGTAGTTATTGACCGGGCGATCTTCCCAGCGGGCATCGAGCCAGTCGGTCGAACTGTCGCCTTCAACGAAGATCTTTTTGCCTTGCGCTAAAAAATTGTACAAAACAGCCTTCTTTTCCGTGAGGGCAAGCTGATTCGACTGAAACGGAATCACCAGCGCATCCAGCCCGTCGACGGCGGCATCGTTGAGGTCATAGATGTAAATGAGCCTATAGAAATCACGGTACTTGGGGGCGGTCGCCATGGCGTATTGCGACCATACACCGTTGAAAATCAAGCCGATAGCAGCCATAAAGCAGGTTGTGTTTAGTGTGATTGATGGACGTGAGCACCCGCAACAGGGTCAGCGGTAAGCGTCTCCAGAAAACGCCGGTAGATCTCGATCGATGGATTCGTACGGCTGCCGTCATAAGTCATATCGGCCAGCGGGCCGCTGGCCGTCAGCAGCATACGCCCGCCGGTACTGACTTCATCCAGTACGATGATGGCCCGCTGCCAGGTATCCGTCAGTACCACGTCGGCCCCTTCGGCGGGTTCGATGTAGCCACAGGCCCACCAGCCGCTCATGCCGTGCGAAAACGTCAGCGCATCGACCGCCAGACCGTCGAACAGGCCGTAGCGGTCCGTATGCAGGGCGTAGCGCATATCCATCGTTTTTTTGGCATTGTCCATCACCCAGCGATTGCCCGGCACCCAGTCGGTAAACCAGCCATCCGCGCATACCAGTGCCCGGCCAGCATCCAGAAACCCCCGAACTTTATTTTTGATGCGCAACATGGCGATGTGGTCGGAGCCGTTGGGTACCACCAGCACATCGTAGGGCATCAGGTCCGGGTCGAAGTCCTTCGTAATCCGGCAGACCGTGTACTGCACCAGGTCGCCGGAGACGTAGTAACTCTCCAGTCCGGCCACATTGTTGGAAATAAGCAGTGCCTTCAGCATAACAGAAATCAGTCTCAATGGCGGATAATCGTTCGGGGAACAATGGCCGATTTGTTCACCCACAGCAGCACCGCCGGGGGAAAAATCAACAGCAGCGAAGCCACGGCGGCTAACCGGCTGTTAGCTTCCCGAACGTACGTAAATACCTGCACGGGAAGCGTCCGGACCTTGCCCACGCTCAGAAAATTGGTCAGCCCAAAATCGAACCAGCCGATCAGAAAAGCCTGAAACAGGCAGGTAACGAGCAAAGGTCGGGCCAGGGGCAGCAATACCCGCGTCAGTGCCTGCACGGGGGTGCAACCCAGTGTCTGCGCCAGCTGCTCGTACTGACTGGCCTGCCGACTCCAGAACGAGCGAAAAAACAGCGTTGTAAAGGGCAGCGTGACCAGCAGCAGCCCCAGCATCACGCCCCCCAGCGACCCCGACAGCCGCAGCCGGATCACACTGGGCTGAATCAGAACGGCCAGCAGCACCGGGGGCAGGGCGTACGGCAAATAGCTCAGCGTAACCCACCGGTCGGGCCGGGCAGAACGGGCAACGGCCCTGGCTACCAGAAACCCCAGGCTGGTGGCGGTCAGGGCTACCGTAACCGACACCAGCAGGCTCAGCAGCAACCCACGGAGCAGATCGCTGTCGGTCGATACCACCCGCCGGAAAGCATCCAGCGAATAGGTCGGGGGCAGCACATCGGGAAACCGCCAGAACTGGCCCAGCGCCAGTAAAATCAGCAGGATAACGGGCAATCCGAAAAGAATGCTCAGCCCGATAATCAGCAGGTTTCCCGGCACCGAAGCAGATTTATAACGCATAGTTCTGTGCGGTTCGGGCCAGCCAGCCAATACTACCCATCATCAGCACCGCCACCAGAAACCCGGCCCCGTAGCCCACCGGAATCTCCTGGAGATCGAAGCGGCTCAGGCGATCCGTCACAAAAATTGATACCATCTGTGGATACGTACGCCCCAGTAGCAACGGAATATCGTAGGCCCCCATGCTGGCCACGCCGAATAAAACCAGGGTTGGGGACGCCCGGCGCAGCAGCACGGGAATGGCTACCCGCTGCCGGAATTGGCGGTCACTCGCTCCCAGTGTTTTCGTCAGATTGCGTAATTCATCCAGCCGGGCATCGGTATATAACGTCCGAAACAGCAGGGTAAAAAACGGGAAAGCCATCAGGATCTGCGCCAGTATAATGCCGGTTCCGGCGGCATCCTGCACCAGTTCGGGGAAAGCCTCGATGCGGCTGGTCAGGCCAAGCTGGTAGGTGATGCGGGAAAGCCACCCCGCCCGGCTCAGCAACTGAAACAGATAAAACCCCATCACCAGCGAGGGAACCAGCAGGGGCACGTACAGTAACGTCGGAAACGGTTGCCGGTTGAGGGTTGAGCCACCGGCCAGCACCAGCGCCAGGGCAATGCCGACGGACAGACCCAGCGAGACGAGCGTAATGTAAAGACTGTACAACAGCGAACTGAACAGCCCCCCGCCCGCCCCGAGTTGCTGCCAGTACTGCGTCGTAAACCCCCGGGCGAGCGGTCCGGCTACGCCCAGACTGCTGAGCAGGGCCGTGCCCAGACCCATCAGCGGCAGGCCAACCACCAGCAGGGCGTAGACCGTCAGCAACAGGGTGTTAGTTTGTTTCGATGACATGCGTGCGGAAATCTTTAAACAGTCGGGTCATGTATTCGGGGGCCGGTTCCTGAAAGGCTTTACCCTGAATGGCGTCGCGGTCAGGAGCATACCGGCGGGTGGGCAACTCACGGAACAGCTTCCGGTAACCGGCCGGGAGTTTGTCGATGGCCAGCACCGTATGATCCCCCCAGACGGTGGGGTCCATTTTGCGGAGCTGCGCTTCGGGCGAGATCATGAAGTTAATAACCAGCATGGCCGCTTCGGGGTGCTGCGCGTGACCGATCACGCCCAGGTAATGCGAGTTCTGGATCGTACCGGGATCAGGCACGTAGGCGCGGGCCGTTTTCGGGAAAAAGCCCAGATTGATCTTGTTGTCTACTTCGGCATCGTTGTTGGAAAACGTAAACCCCACCTCGCCGTTGGCAAATAACTGATGCAGCGGGGCCAGTTGCTCGGGGAACGTCTTGCCCGCTTTCCAGAAATATGGCTTCAGGGCGTCGAGCTGCGTCCAGAGTTCACCCGACCATTTCTGGTAAACGGCTTCGTTGAACGGACCCATGAATAACCGGGGATTGCCCGACAGCGCCATCATCCACGATTTAAGAATCGTCATGCCCGTAAATTCGTTGGGAATGGTGAACTGACCGGGGTGCGCTTTGATGTAGGCAGGCAGGTCGGCGAATGATTTTGGCGGATCGGTGATCGTCCGCGAATCATAAATAAAGGCCAACTGTACATTTCCCCACGGGCACTCCATGCCGTTGACGGGCTGCTGAAAGTCGGTATTGATGAACCGGTTCCGCAAATCGAGGTAGCGGGCGTTGGGCAGCAGCGGGGTAAACGGCCCCAGCAACGCCTTGATCTGCCGGAGCTGGTAAAACGTTTCCCCGTTGATCCAGGCCATGTCCACTTCACTCGGCTGACCGGCTTCCTGCTCGGCCATGAGCGTCTGCACCAGCCCTGCGCCCTGGCCGGCCCCGATTTGCAGGTCGATGCCGTAGCGTTTTTTCACTTCGGGCCGGACGTACTTGTTCATGTAGTCGTTGATGAACGGGTCGCCCAGCCACATCACCATACTGACGGGCTGGTTTTTACCCCGCGCTTCAATCTGCGGCCACGACTGGCTCAGGATCGCTGTCGGGTCGCGCTGTTCGGGTTGGGAACAGCCCGGCAAGCCCGTCAGAGCCAGAAAGAGGAAAATGAATCGGTTCATACCAGGCATGGGTTAAAACAAATACCGGACCCCAAACTGAAACTGACGCGGGGGGGCTGCGTTCTTCTGCACAATACCCGCCGACGGTGGTCCCACCTGAATCTGGTTGCTTTGGGTGGCATTGTTCGAGTAGCCACTCAGATTTACCGTGTTGAGCACGTTGAACGCATCGGCCCGAAGCTCAAGCTGCCCCCGCCCGGTAATGGGTAGCCGGTACTGCACACTCGCGTCGAACGTCTTTGACCACGGCAACCGGTCGCTGTTGCGCGACTGACCCGGCTGCCGGTCGCTGTTGCCCACGTACGAATCGCCAAACGAGCCGCCGTCGCCGTTCAGGTCGTTGGTGTACCGGCGCTGGCCAGTGGCATTGAGCACGGGCAGCAGCCTGCTGTTGACGATGTAGTACTGCGTGGCATCGGGAATCCGGTTGATGGGCTGACCACTCTGCAGCAACGCGGCCACGGTCAGCGTCAGGTTTTTAACGGGGTAATAGTTGAAAATACCATTGATGATGTGCCGCCGGTCGTTGACGGATGGTCCCCACTCGGCCCCGAAGTTGTTGGCATCCTGCGCCCGGAAGTTAACGTCTTCGGTATTGTTGCGCAGCGACGACAGCGTATAAATCAGGCGATACGCAAACGGACTGCTGCCCCGGTCATGCTGAAAATTGACGCTCAGCGCATAATATTCCGACTCGCCGGCGGTCTCGGTCGTAACGATGCTCTTGGCGCCCCCCGCCAGCCGCTGCCCGTTGAGCGACACAAACTGACTCCCGGAACCATCGGTATACACCGGCACCGGGCGCGTCGAATCCGCAAAAGCCGTCGACCGCGCAATGCCGCGCTGTCCGCTTAAATTATAATCCCAGGCGGTAGGGGCGTTCAGGTTGCGGGTACGAAACAGGTTATACGAATGATTGTAGACGGCATCGACGTAAAACAGGGTGTTGGTATTGACCTGGTACTGAAAACCCAGCGAGGTTTGCAGCGTGTAGGGATTCTGGTAGCCGTTGGGGTTCAGAATCCGGTTTTCGCCCCCGTTGAAGACGTTACGCTGTCCGGCAAACGAAGCCGCCGATGGTCCCTGTAAATACTTGATGGGAACGCCCGCATTGCTGCTGCCGCCAACGGTCAGGTTACCGTCGTAGGTGATGCGGTTGAGGTCGGTCGATGCGGGCAATATGCCTTTGCCCACCAGCGCCTGAAGCTCCTGTTTGTAGTCGGTCGACGTATTGTTCTGCTGGAGCGCGTCGCTGTAGATCGTGTACAAAATCTTGTCGTAAAACAAACCAACCCCACCCCGAATGCTGCTGCGCGGGGTGAGTTTGTAGTTAGCGCTGAACCGGGGGGCAATGTTGTTGAAATCACCTTTAGCCGCCCCCCCCTTCGACAGGTTATCGTAGTCGTAACGCAGGCCAAGCGTCAGGTTCAGTTTATCGCTCACCGACCACTGGTCTTCGGCGTAGGCACTAACGATGTTCTGCGTCTTGCCGAATGAACTGGGCCGCAGTTCCACCGAATAGCCGAGTACGGTGGCTTCGGCCGGAATATCCGACGGGCTGAGCGATACACCCAGGTTTTTGGCCCGGAGGGCATCGAGTTGCGGCTGGGTCAGCTGCACGGTGTAGCTGCCATTGGGATTGCCCCCACCAAACAATTGATGGTTACCACTGATGAGTTCGACGCCCCCCCGGATGGTGTGGTTACCCCGGTAAAACGTCAGCTTCTGCTGAATCTGGAACGTACTTTCGTGTTCGTCGAACAAATAGCCGGGGTGGCCCAGGTAGGCAATACCCACGCCGGTGGGGTCCAGTACGGTCACATCGGGGCTGTTCGGATTGAGCGCCCGGGCATAATTCCAGCGAAAACGGGCATACTGGACGTCTGTTTCGGAGGTAAAGCGGCTGGTTGAATAAACGTTTTTGCTGGCAATCGTCACCGAATTGCGGTCCTGCGCGTTAGCCGCCGATGGAAAGGCATTACCCCCGGTTAGCCCGCCGGCCTGCCGGCCAACGGCAACAATGCCAATATTGGCCCGCAGCGAGGAGTGAAATCTGGTGCTCCAGAACTGGTCGAGCTTACCCGAAATGTAATCGAACTGATTGGTGCCGCGCACGGTCTGGTTCACACCCAGGGCGGGTGCCGACAGCAGATTGTCTTTGATGTCGGTCGTATGTTCGTAGTTGAGGTAATAGAACGTTTTATTCTTCACCAGGGCACCACCCAGCCCAAAACCAGCCTGATACCGCTGAAAGCCGTCTTTCACCTGATTGCCCGACAGGTCGCGCTGCGCATAGGCGGATGGTGAATCGGTCAGTTTGCCCGGCCGCGACAAAAAGAAAACCTCGCCGGTGGTCTGGTTGCTGCCCGACCGGGTGGTGAGGTTGATGATGCCGTTGCCCGTGTTGCCAAACTCAACGGTGTAGTTATTGGTGAGCACCGAAATATTACGCACAAAGCCAACGGGCATGGCAAAGCGCTGGCCGCCCAGAAACCGCTCGTTGTTGTCCTGCCCGTCGATGAGGTAATTGTTGAACAGGCCATTGGCGCCGTTGATGCTCACGTTGGGGGCTTCGGGATAAAAGCCCGTTGCCTGACTGACGTTGGGCAGCCGGTACAACACCCGCGTGATGTCGCGCCCTTCGACGGGGAGTTCCTGCACCTTCTGAATGTCGATGCCCGACGATACTTCGGCGTTGGTGGTGTTGATGCGCGACGTACTGGTGCCACGAACCACCACTTCAGTCAGCGTTTTTTCGGTGCGGGTGGGCAGCAACAGCGTTACCGACCGGGTGTAGTTAGCCCGCAATTCAATGTTTTCGGAAGTGGCTTCGAGGTAGTCGCCTTCGGGGCGGGTAAACACGGTATAGACACCGTTGAGTGGCAAGGCCCTGAACTGAATTTTACCCTGGGCATTCGTCACCGCCGACGTTGAAAAGCCAATGGCTTCATTCTGGAGGTATACCGTGACACCGGAAACGGGGGTTTGCCTGCTGAGTTGCAGTACCGTTACGGTCAGATCGGTTTGGGCAAAAACAGCAGAAGAGACGCCAAAAAATGTAAGTACCGCGTAGAGTAATCGCTTCATGAAAAAGATTTTATGGACGGATGATTTTACGTAAACAGGGTGTCTGTTGCCCGGATTTTCTGACTAAAAACTGGAATAGGTACGCAGGCGCGTGTGATTTGGCATCGCCAACTCGGGAGACATCCGGGAAATAAATAGAAAGTCAGCCGCCGACCGGGGGAGCACGCCCGGCAAACAGGGCGACAGGTGCCCATGCCCACTGTACGGGAAGTAACAGAAGTAGCGGCATTATCACCGCGAGCAGCGCTTGCCGAAGGGTCATCAGCCACCGCCGGGCGACCGGCACGTGCCAGCGAACAGCCGTCGCATCGGTCCGGCGATTCACATCGGTATGGACCGTCAATTCAATGGGATACTGCCCCCTTACGCTGAAGTAGTTGCGGAGCGCGTCGATTACCCGGCTGGTTTGCCAGGGTAGCCGCGAAAAGACATCCGTCTCGAAATGTGCCCGGTCGAAGCCAACCAGATAGACCCCGCCCCGCTGGTCCGCGCCGAGTATCGGCTGCCCCCCGGCGAGGGTAACGGCGGCACGTCGCAGGTCGGCAACGGACAGATCGGGGCAGTCATTACCGATGCAAATCACCCGTTGGAAGCCCCTGGCAAATACGGCAGATACGGCCGCGCTGAACTGCTCCCCGAAGGTGCCCCGATGCTCAATGAGCCGGGTCGATTCCAGCAGCTCCAGTCCGGCCTCCTTGACCTTTTGTCGGTTCACCGCCCGCATGGCCCGCCAGACAGGGGCCGACTGTTTCGCTACCGGTTTTCGTGCTGCCTCGACGGCGTCGGGCAGGGCAAACAGCAAAACAGCGGTAACGGCACGAAGCGATGGCATGAGTTGAAGTAAACAAAATTGGGTCGAACGATAAACAGGGTCGACCAGCGCGAGTGACTAAATTTACGATACATCAGCGGATTTGGTTCTTCAGGGCGGAATTATTAGTAACCTGAAGGGAAAGAGTCATTCATTGTAAAGACGAGTTGTTGGCTTCACTTGTGCAACTGGTACGGCCAACCAGGTGAATCATCGCCCTGGCAAACCGGTGAGTTCGCCACCAGGATGTTGCAATCAATTCATTCGCCCACTGACCGGTACGGTGGCTGACTATGAGGAACAACTGCTGAAGCTGGCCCACCAAGCAACACGCACACGGGTGGCCGAAGCGCTGCTGGTGGCTCGGCGAAAATTCTATCCCCAGGTGGTGGTTTGGGGGGCTCGTCTATAGATAATACATCCTCCCCATGACCCTATCGACTGACGTCATGACATCAGCCGGTACCGAAGCTTACAATCATCATACGCATTCCTGATGAATATCAGTAGTGGCCATCCTGCTCGTCATAGTCTGGAAAGCCTTCCGGGGCGAACTTTGTCCTGTGGCCGCTGCTGATGGCTCTGTCCTTATCCACTTCAGGTATAATTACCGCGGCCTATCGCTCACCTGAGAAACGTGCTGGGTACGCGGGGCAGGAAATGGCCCAAAATCGGTCGTCAGGGCCTTGGCAAACCTGCCATCAGGTAAACTGAGTAGCCTTGATGTAGTGAATCAACCCCAACCAATCATGGAATCAATTACCCTGAAACACGGTCAGCCCTGGTGGCTCATGCATCTTCATAATGGGTGCTATTTGCTGATGGGCCTGGTCCTGATAATCTATCCGCCACAGGCTTCCCTGCCGCTCACCGGTTTGCTGGGTGGGTTGCTTTTGCTGGCCGGGCTGAGCACCGCCGTCATGGGCATCCGTCTACGAAGAAGTGGTGAGGCCGATACCGCCTGGTTAATCGTGTCGAGCCTGCGGAATGGCCTGTTTGGCCTGATTCTGTTGATCGAGATGGGTTCCCCCCGGAGCACCATGATCAATATACTGGGCCTGTGGGGCCTTGTTTACGCGTTTTTGCAGGCCATCGAAGCCATCTTTTATTTTCTGGGCACCCGCGTCAGTCAGGATAAAGATTATTGGGTCGAAGTGATTCATTTTTTCTGCGTATTGGTGGCAGGCGGCTTTGCCTTTATCCTTATTATGCTGCCCGACTCGCTGAGAATGGCCGGACTTTTTCTCCTTGGACTGGGCATTGTCCAGGCCGTACTGACCCGGCGGTTGCGGGCTACTGCGGCTTAACTCACCCGGTTACTTCCCGGTTTCCCCGGAGAAATGAGACAACCGGGAATAACCGAGCCGATGCGACGATTTGCGCTTCTGTTGCTATTTTCATAGCACAACACTGATTAGACAGCAGAAATAGAGATGAGTTATCCGCTGACTACGCTTATCAAGGAGATACGACTCAACCTACAACGGTTGTTTACCGAATTGACGTTCAGTGAACGTTTTGGCCGGTTAGTGATCGAACAGATTCTTGTAAAAACGATGGGGCAAATCGTCTCCCTTTATACCGATTCCCCGGATCTGCGTTACCAATCATTTTTAGAAGAATATCCCACCCTGTCTACCCATATTTCCCAGTATCATATTGCCTCGTATGTGGGATTAAAACCCCGTCGTTAAGCCGGATTCGGGCGCGATGGGCGGGCAAGGATATGCCCGTCTTTCTTCACCTGAGTGAATGCGCCGGTTGGGTATGACAGCCAATTTTGTGCTGTACTTTTAAACGAACCAGGTTATGACAACGCAACGTATTTCTTCCCCCGTCAGGCTGATAAGCCTGCTGATTGGTGTCGGGTTACTCTTCATTGGTGGCCGTTTTTTGCTCGCCCCCGAAGTAGCGGAAAAAGGGTATGGACTTGATTACGATCAGCCCAACTACGCCTTCCATTACATCAAAGGCATCCGGGACATTTTCTCCGGGCTGATCATTATCCTGCTGGCCTGGTCTCATTACCGGCGACCCCTGTTTTTGACCCTGTTGGCCGGTTCCATTATTCCCTTCGCCGATATGCTCATCGTGTGGCAGACCCCCGGCAGTAACCTATGGGCCATGCTCATTCATGGAAGTACGGTCATCACGATGTGGGTGCTCTGTTATTTTTTAGGGCAGTCAACGCCCGAAACGACAGTGGACCCGTCGGGGAATGACAACGCCTACGTTAAACGGATCTCGTCGGTATCGGAAGGCAGGGGTAGTGTACTGGAATTCAATATCCTCCCCGGCGAAAGTACGCCCTGGCATTACCATGAGTTGTTTTCAGAAACATTCGACGTGCTGAAAGGGGAAGTAACCGTTGGCCGGGGCGATCAGACCCTCACGCTGCACAAAGGAGAGACGGCTACGATCCAACCGGGGCAAAAGCATTTTTTCAATAACACGTCCGGTCAGGAAAGCCTGATTAAAGTAACCGTTTCACCGGGAAACCGGGATTTTGAGGATGCCCTGCTTATTTATAAAGGGCTGGCTAAAGATGGGTTGGCCAGTGAGAGTGGAACGCCGAAAAAGCTGAATGATTTAGCTTTATTTATCCGGTTGAATGATTCGCACATGGTAGGCCTGCAAAAAGTAGCGGAACCGCTATTCGCTTTTTTGGCCACTCGTGCCACCAAACTTGGGAGATTAGCCTACCTAAAACAGAAATATGCTACTCCGGCACAGATTCAGGTTTGAGCCGTTTAAACGTGAATTCAAGGAACAAAACCCCATTTTTCTACCCATTAACTCCGGTCAATTATGGGACTCACAGTCATTGGCGTCTTTACCAATTCGTCGGCAGCGATGCAGGCTATCGACCAGTTGATTCATCAGGGTATTCTACCCACCAACATCGAACAGACGTTCCAGTCGGGCACGCCCATCCGGGAGGATGGGCTGGTTACCGATCAGCCAACCACCGAAAATAGCCTCCCGCCCGAACCGCTGGTCGAGGATACCGACTCGGTCATGGCGGACCGGCCATCGTGGGCAACGTCTACCTCGAAGGCACCTGGAGCGAGGTGTATCCAAACATAACCCGGGACGAAGCCGGGATGAAAAAACTGTTCACCCAGTTTTCGTGGCCGGGGGGCATTTCCAGCCACGTGGCTCCGTCTACGCCGGGTTCCATTCATGAAGGGGGTGAACTGGGCTATTCGCTCAGCCACGCTTTTGGGGCCGCCTTCGACAACCCCGACCTGATCGTGGCCTGCGTGGTAGGCGACGGGGAAGCCGAAACCGGCCCGCTCGCTACCGCCTGGCAATCCAACAAGTTTCTCAACGCCCGCACCGACGGGGCCGTGTTGCCGATTCTGCACCTGAACGGCTTTAAAATTTCAAATCCAACCCTGCTGGCCCGCATCGAGCACGAGGAGTTGGAACAGTTCTTCCGGGGCAACGGCTGGACCCCCTATTTCGTGGAAGGCGACGACCCGGAAACGATGCACCAGCTCATGGCGGCAACGCTGGAAACGGCCATCGAAGACATCAAGCGCATTCAGCAGCAGGCGCGGGAAAATAATGATAACACCCGCCCCCGCTGGCCCATGATCGTACTCCGGTCGCCCAAGGGCTGGACAGGCCCCAAGTTCGTGGATGGACTACCCAACGAAGGGACGTTCCGCTCGCATCAGGTTCCGATTCTGGTCGATGCCCAGCATCCTGACCATGTGAAACAGCTTGAAGACTGGATGAAAAGCTACAAGGCTGAGGAGTTGTTTGACGAAAACGGCAGCCTCCGTCCCGAACTGGCCGAACTGGCCCCCACCGGCGACCGGCGCATAGGTGCCAATCCGCACACCAACGGGGGTGTAGTGGAAAACCGGATGGTACTACCCACCGCAGCGGTACACCGGGAAGTGTTCGACGTGCATCGTCAGGGAGCGGGCCTGCTCCTGCTGCGGGCACAGGACCACCAACGGGCAAAAACGCTCAGGGTGCTGAAGCAATAAATCGGCCTGAACACCCTAATGGCGTATTGGTCATTGGCTACCTGGATCTAAGTAAAGATTAACCTGTTATCCATACAAAAAGCCCGCCTGATGAACAGGCGGGCTTTTTGCGTGTTTCGCTGCTCCGCTTAAATCACGACGTTTACAATGCGTTTCGGCACCACAACCACCTTTTTGGGAGCTTTGCCTTCGAGCCATTTCTGCACGATTTCGTCGGCCAGCACTTCTTTCTCGATCTCCGACGCAGCCCGGTCGATGGCAAAACTGATCGTCGTGCGCACCTTCCCGTTAATCTGAATCGGGTATTCGAACGCATCTTCGACCAGGTACTTCGCGTTGAAAACCGGGTAAGTGGCTTTGGAGACGGTACCGGGTTCGTTGCCCAGCGCGGCCCAAAGTTCTTCGGTGATGTGTGGCGCGTACGGCGATAGCAACAGGACTAAATCCTGCAAAATGGCCCGTTTGCTGCATTTCAGCGTGGCCAGTTCATTGACGCAGATCATGAACGAACTCACAGATGTATTGAACGAGAACGCGTCAATGTCGTCCTGCGCCTTTTTGATGGTTTTGTGCAGGATTTTTAATTCGGCGGCTGTGGGCGTTTCATCGGTAACGATCAGCTCATTACCGGTTTCAGGACTGTCTTTGTAGAACAGCCGGTAGAACTTACGGATGAAGCGGTACACACCGTCGATGCCGTTGGTATTCCAGGGTTTCGCCTGCTCCAGCGGCCCCAGAAACATCTCGTACAGGCGCAGCACATCAGCCCCGTACTTCTCAACAATGTCGTCGGGATTCACCACGTTGAACTTCGACTTCGACATTTTTTCGACTTCCGCTCCGACCAAGAACCGACCATCTGGCTCGGATATAAATTCAGCGTTCTCGGTTAAATCAGGGCGAGATATTCTAAATACCTCAGGCTTTAATTCATCATTTTCTACAATGTTTACGTCAACATGAAGAGGGGTAACGTAAGAAATGAACGGTACTCCTTTTTTACCGGGATTAGCAGCAATTATATCATCTGTAATCTTCTTGAAAACAGTAGGGTTGTTTACCAGCACCTCTCTGCGCTCAGGGCTATCCACATTATTGTAAAAATCTTTGATGCCTCTTGAGACAAAATACGGCTGAACTGCCTCTATAGGAATTGGCACTTCTCCCGGCCGCATTTCTGTTACTTCAAGACCAAATTGTAGCCGATACACAAAATTGCTCCGGCCCTGAATCATGCCCTGGTTGATGAGTTTTTTGAACGGCTCATCCTGCGGCACATAGCCCCGGTCGTACAGGAATTTGTTCCAGAAGCGGCTGTAGAGCAGGTGACCCGTGGCGTGTTCGGTGCCACCGATGTACAGGTCAACATCCTGCCAGTAGTCGATGGCCGCGCGGGAGGCAAAAACATCGGGGTTTTGCGGGTCCATGTAGCGGTACCAGTACCACGACGATCCCGCCCAACCCGGCATCGTGCTCAGTTCGTAGTCGTATTTTTCCTTATACTTCCAGCCCTCGGCGCGGCCCAGCGGGGGTTCGCCGGTTTCGGTCGGCAGGTATTTGTCAACCGCCGGGAGTTCGAGCGGCAGGTCTTTTTCGTCGATCAGGTAAGGAAGCGGTTTGCCAGTAGCGTCGTTTTTAAAATAGACCGGCACGGGTTCGCCCCAATACCGCTGCCGACTGAACACGGCATCGCGCAGCCGGAAATTGATCTTTCCTTTGCCTAAACCCTTTTCCTCCAGCCACGTAATCAGGGTCTGCGTGGCTTCTTTATACGCCATGCCGTTGATGATGCCGGAGTTGATGTACTGCCCTTCTTTCGTATTATCAGCCTGTTTATCAATATCCTTCTGACCCGTCGAAATGGGGATAATGGGCAGATCGAAGTGTTTTGCAAAATTCCAGTCGCGCTGATCGCCGGAGGGCACCGCCATGACTGCGCCGGTGCCATACCCCGCCAATACATAGTCGGCTAAGTAGATGGGCACGGGTTCGCTGTTCAGCGGATTCAGGCAATAGCTGCCCGTAAACACGCCCGATACCGTTTTTACGTCGGCCATCCTGTCCCGCTCCGACCGTAATTTAGCCGCGTTGATGTAGTCGGCCACGGCCTGCTGCTGCTCCGGTGTAGTCAGCGAGTCCACCAGTTCGTGTTCCGGTGCCAGTACCATGAATGTGACGCCGTAAATCGTATCGACGCGGGTGGTGAATACTTCGATGAATTCGTCAGCGTTGGTGGCCAGCGGGAATTTCACCGATGCCCCTACGCTTTTCCCAATCCAGTTACGCTGCTGCTCCTTGATGGATTCCGACCAGTCGATGGTATCCAGACCCGTCAGCAAACGGTCGGCGTAGGCGGTGATGCGCATCATCCACTGCCGCATTTTTTTCTGCTCCACCGGGTAGCCACCCCGCTCCGACACACCGTCTTTGACTTCGTCGTTGGCCAGTACCGTACCCAGGGCCGCGCACCAGTTCACGACGGCATCGGCCAGAAACGTCAGGCGGTATTTCAGCGTGATTTCGTACGATTCATCCGTCGACATGACGTTCCATTCGGCGGCTGTGAAGGCTGGTACATCCTCATCGCATACCGCGTTTACGTCGGTGGTGCCATTCGTGGCAAATTTGTACGTCAGCGTTTCGATGGGTTCGGCCCGGTCGGTGTCTTTGTTGTACCACGACCGGAACAGTTCCATGAAAACCCACTGCGTCCATTTATAATACGACGGGTCGGAGGTGCGAACTTCCCGTGACCAGTCGTAGCTGAAGCCAATATTTTTAAGCTGCTCGATGTAGCGGGTCAGGTTGGCTTCGGTCGTGACGGCGGGGTGCTGCCCGGTCTGAATCGCATATTGTTCGGCCGGTAGTCCGAAGGAGTCGAAACCCATCGGATGCAGCACGTTATACCCTTTCAGCCGTTTGTAGCGCGACACAATGTCCGATGCGATGTAGCCCAGCGGATGCCCCACGTGCAGCCCCGCCCCGGACGGATACGGAAACATGTCTAAGGCGTAATATTTGGGGAGTTGGCTATTGGTCTCGGTACGGTACGTTTGGTTTTTCTCCCAAAACCGCTGCCATTTCTGTTCGGTTTCGCGGTGATTGTAGTCGGCCATTACACAGGTATTTTTGGCAAAATTAGCCGTTTCGGGGGAACATTACGTAGCAACTCATGAACAGACACCCTGACCGAAGCCGATTACAGCCCATATCAGGAACTTATCCAGCGGCTGCATCGTATAAAACGCGGTCAGGGGTTGTAATCCTTCCCCTAATCCATCAATTTTGCACCTCTCTTCATAAACCCGGCGGCACAACATCAGTGCCGTTTTTCGTAAAAGAAATACTCTATTAAGTATATCGACTTTATTGCCTATGCAACCAGCCAACCCGTCCGACCCGCCATCAATCCTGCCGGATCTGGGCCAGTCAGGTATTGATCTCAATCGGTTACACATCACCATTCAGGGCGATGACGCGCATTCAGTCGCCCAGGCCGAAGCGTTGCGGGCCGCTTTTCCAGGCGCTACCATTGCTGTTGCCCGCCCCCATTCGACCCGCACAACGCTGCTTCGTCGGCGGAACCGTACCGAAATTGCCCTGTATGCGTTTGCCGCTTTATCGCTGATGATTGTCGGTCACCTGCTATTCAGCTTCCTGACGGTTGACCGGCTCACGCTGCTGGCGCACTCGGTGCCGGTAACCAAAGACATCCTGTATTACGTTTTGGGCGGTTTTATTGCGCAGATGATCGACGGCGCACTGGGTATGGCGTACGGCGTGACCGCTTCGACGTTTTTGCTGGCAGCGGGCGTAACCCCGGCGGCTATTAGTGCCAGTGTGCACACATCGGAGATTTTTACGTCGGGCGTGTCGGGCTACATGCACCTTCGGTTCGGCAACGTCAACAAAAAACTGTTTATCACCCTGCTGATTCCCGGTGTGATCGGGGCAGCCCTGGGTGCTTATGTACTGGTGGGGCTGGAGCAGTATTCGCACTTTATCAAACCCGCCGTGGCCGTTTATACGGCGGTGCTGGGCATTCTGATTATTCGGAAAGCCATTGCCCCGAAGCGACCCAAGCAAAAACTCAAACGCATTGGCTGGCTGGCCTGGTTTGGCGGCACGATGGACTCGATTGGGGGCGGGGGTTGGGGACCGATTGTTTCTTCGACCCTGATTGCCAGCGGGCGGCATCCGCGCTACACCATCGGCTCGGTAAACCTGACGGAGTTTTTTATTTCCTTAGCCAGTTCGCTGACGTTCTTCTCGCTGATCGGCATTACCTACTGGCAGGTCATTATCGGCCTGATTCTGGGCGGTATGATTGCGGCTCCCATCGCGGCCCACTTATCGACCCGATTACCGATCAAGACGATGATGATCATGGTCGGTATCGTCGTTATCCTCGTAAGTTTGCGAAATATTTACAGTTCGATTTTTTGATGAAAAAGCAGACCAAAGCCATCCGTACGCAAACGGAACAGTCGCAGTACCGGGAACATTCGACGCCGTTGTTTCTGACATCGAGTTTCACCTTCGAGAGTGCTGAACAGGGCAAAGCCTTGTTCGACGAAACCGAAGACGGCAACATTTACTCGCGTTTCTCGAACCCCAACGTCACGGAGTTTGTGGACAAAGTCTGTATGCTCGAAAACTCCGAGGAGGGCATCGCCACCGCAACGGGTATGGCAGCCGTGTTTGCCTCGATGGCCGCGCTGCTCAAATCCGGCGATCATATCGTCGCCTGCCGGGCCCTATTCGGGTCGGCCCACCAGATCATCACGCAGATTCTGAGCAAATGGGGCGTTACCTATACTTACGTCGACGCCACGGCCACCGAAGCCGAGTGGGAAGCCGCCATACAGCCGAACCCCGGAACCGCATCGGCGGACCGGCCGGCCGCGCGGATGGTTTATTTAGAAACGCCCTCCAATCCGGGTCTCGAACTGGTCGATCTGGCGATGCTGGGCCGGTTGAAGCAGAAATACGGCTTCATTCTGAACGTCGACAACTGCTTCGCCACGCCGATTCTGCAAACGCCCATCGACTTTGGCGCAGACCTGTCGATTCATTCGGCTACGAAGTTCATGGACGGTCAGGGCCGCGTGTTGGGTGGTATTGTGGTTGGTTCGGCCGAGTACATTCAGCCCATCCGGTTCTTTGCGCGGCACACCGGTCCGTCGATGTCGCCGTTCAACGCGTGGGTACTATCAAAAAGCCTGGAAACGCTCGATCTGCGGATGGAACGCCATTGCAGCAACGCGCTGAAATTAGCCGAAGCCCTGGAGCAGCACCCGGATGTGGAGTCGGTGAAATACCCGTTCCTGCCATCGCATCCGCAATATGAACTGGCTAAACAGCAGATGTCGGCCGGTGGCGCGATTATCACGCTGGAGTTGGAAGGTGGTTTCGAGCGCATCAAAGCGTTTTTCGATGCGCTGCAAATTGCGTCGCTGTCGTCCAACCTCGGCGACTCCCGTACCATTGTCACGAACCCGTTCACAACGACACATTCCAAGCTCAAGGCCGACGAGAAGGCCGCTTTGGGTATCACCGAGGGCCTGATTCGGGTATCGGTTGGTCTGGAAGCTATCGATGACCTGATCGAAGACTTTACGCAGGCACTCACCGTCAGCGCCGACATGTTGAAGGAGAAAGTTTAGTCAAAAAGGTATGCGTATCAGCCTGTTTATCCTTCTTTCGGCAAGTCTGCTCGTGCAGCCCGCAGTTGCGCAAACGCAAAAAAAACCGCTTCGGGTGGGCGTGGTGGGGCTGGTGCATACGCATGTCCACGGTATTCTGGCGAAGGCATTCCGGCAGACAGACCAGGCCGACATTGCCATTGTGGGCATCGCTGAACCAAACCACGCCCTGGCCGAACGCTACGCCAAACAGTACGGCTTTCCGCTGAGTCTGGTTTACCCCACCGTTCAGGAGATGCTGGACAAGACCCGGCCCGAAGCCGTTACCGATTTTGGCCGCATCGTCGACCACCTGCAAACGGTAAAAGTCTGCGCCCCGCGCGGTATCCACGTCATGGTCGAGAAACCATTGTCGACCAGTTTCGAGTCGGCGAAGCAGATGGCAGCATTAGCCAAAAAACACAACGTCCAACTGCTCACCAACTACGAAACGACGTGGTACGGCAGCAACCACAAAGCTTACGCGCTGGTCAATGGCGAACACGCGATTGGCGACCTGCGCAAGATTGTCGTTCACGACGGGCACCAGGGACCGAAAGAAATCGGCGTGACGTCCGAGTTTTTAGACTGGCTGACAGACCCCGTTGCCAACGGAGCCGGTGCGCTGTTCGACTTTGGTTGCTACGGGGCCAACCTCTCTACCTGGCTGCTGCATAATCAGCGACCAACCTCGGTACTGGCCGTAACGCAGCAGATCAAGCCGGATGTGTACCCCAACGTAGACGACGAAGCCACAATTATTCTGACGTATCCCAAGACGCAAACAATTATTCAGGCGTCGTGGAACTGGCCATTTTCGCGAAAAGATATGGAAGTGTACGGCCAGACCGGCTATGTATTTACCGTCGACGGTACCCGAATGCGTATTCGACTGAAGGGTGATAAAGACGAACAACCCGCCAATGCCACACAGGCCGATGCTCCCGCCACCGACCCGTTTGCTTACTTCGCCCGGCTCCTGCACGGCGAAACGAAACCCGACGAACTGACCTCATTGGCCAATAACATGGTTGTGATGGAAATATTGGACGCGGCCCGTCAGTCGGCCAAAACGGGGAAGGTAGTAATGCTAACCAAAACGAACCCGTGAGATCTCCTCAACGGTTTATACCCGATACATTATGATTAGTGAACCATCCATACACACCCTCGACAGCCTGACTAACTTGCTGGCGGGCAAAAACGAAATCGATAGCCTGCGCGTACTGGCGGAGTTGTTTCCGGGCCAGATCGTCTTTTCGACCAGCCTCGGCTACGAAGATCAGGTGATTACCGACCTGATTCTGGCCAATGAGATTCCCATCAAGATCTTCACACTCGATACGGGCCGGATGTTTTCGGAAACGTACTCGGTCTGGAAAAAAACCAACGACCGCTACGACACCAAAATAGCCGCTTACTTTCCTGACCGAACCGCCGAAGAAAACCTGATGACCGATAAAGGACCGTTCAGCATGTACGACTCGGTCGAGAATCGGAAAGAATGCTGCTTCATCCGCAAAGTCGAGCCGCTGAACCGGGCCTTAACGGGTCAGAAAATCTGGGTGACGGGTATCCGGGCGGAGCAATCCGCCAACCGGGAGTCGATGCCGCGCCTGGAGTGGGACGACGCGCATCAACTGTTCAAGTTCCACCCGCTGATGGACTGGACGTTCGAGCAAGTGAAAGAGTACGTGAAAGTCAACCACGTGCCGTACAATCCGCTGCACGACCGGGGCTTTGTCAGCATTGGTTGTCAGCCCTGTACCCGCGCCATTCAACCCGGCGAAGATTTCCGCGCCGGTCGCTGGTGGTGGGAAGACAACTCGAAAAAGGAGTGCGGCCTACACAGTCACGAAGAGGTATTCAAAGCATAAAAATGATTGAATGACTGAATTGTTGAATGATTGAATGGAGCAAGTTCACTTATTCAATCACTCAATCATTCAATAAGTCAATCATTAGCAATATGAAACTCGATTATTTAGATCAGCTCGAATCCGAAGCGATTCACATCATGCGGGAGGTGGCCGGTCAGTTCGAGCGGCCCGCCCTGCTGTTTTCAGGCGGAAAAGACTCGATCACCCTGGTGCATCTGGCCCTGAAAGCCTTCCGGCCGGGTAAGTTTCCGTTTCCGCTGGTCCACATCGACACTGGCCACAACTTTCAGGAAGCCCTTGATTTTCGCGATGATTTAGCCGAACGCTTAGGCGAACGACTCATTGTCCGTTACGTAGAAGATACCATCCGCGAGAAGAAACTAAAAGAGCCAACGGGTCGCAATGCCAGCCGAAACGGGCTGCAAACGTTTACCCTGCTGGATACCATCGAAGAGTTCGAGTTTGACGCCTGCATCGGTGGTGCCCGGCGCGACGAGGAAAAAGCCCGCGCCAAAGAACGGGTATTCTCGGTGCGCGACGAGTTTGGCTCGTGGGACCCCAAGCGACAGCGACCAGAACTCTGGAACATCTACAACGGCAAGATTCACAAGGGCGAAAATGTACGTGTGTTCCCGATCTCAAACTGGACCGAACTCGACGTCTGGAACTACATCAAGCGCGAGAAAATCGCCTTGCCACCGATTTACTTTGCCCACAATCGCGACCTGATCCTGCGCGACGGTAAATTACTGGCCACGGCCGGGGGCGTTATCAAACCCGAACCGGGCGACGAGTTAGTCACGCGCCGGGTCCGGTTCCGCACCGTGGGGGATATTTCGTGCACGGCCGCCGTGGAGTCGGATGCCTTTACGCTGGACGAAGCGATTGCCGAAATTCAGGCCACCCGCATCAGCGAACGGGGCGAAACCCGTATTGACGATCAGGCATCCGAAGCCGCCATGGAAGACCGCAAAAAGGGCGGGTATTTTTGAACCTCTTCACATTTCCTTACATAGAAAACCATACTCATGCCAGTTAACGACTTCAGTTCTCTACAGAAATACCTGCGGGATAATCAGGTATTTGATCGGTTTGGTCTGAACAGAATAGGCGTATTTGGTTCTTTTGTGCGTGGAGAGGTTTACAATGATATTGATTTATTGATCGACGAAGATATTCCCTATAAACAACTCATTGCGTTGCGTGAACTGTTGCAAACTGAACTAAACACGCCAATTGACGTAATGTTGAAACGATACGCCGAGCCGATTATCTTACACCGCGCGCTAACTGATATTCAGTATGCAACCAGGCAATAAAACAGACTTGGTTTATTGCCTGCGTATTTTGGAAGCCATTGGTAAGATCCGTTTATACGCCCGGGACTACTCAGATCCGTTTGAATTTTTTGATGCAAACGATCAGAAGGATTTTAATGCTTGTTTACTGCAATTACTACACATTGGTGAACAGGTAAACCGGCTCAGTGAACACACAAAAGTAAATTATCCACATATTGCCTGGCGTGATATCAAAGCGTTTCGGAATATAGTAGCGCATGATTACGTGGGTATAGACAAATTGATTGTATTCGAAACAATACAGATACAATTACCCTCTTTGAAACAGGAAATGGAACACATAATTCAGGCGGAATTGGCTAATCATAGTTTCGATCAGAGTGAGTACATTTTATCGAAACAAAGCAATTACTACCGTCATATAAACTTTACTACGATTTCCTGATGGATATTCTCCGATTTATAACTGCCGGGTCAGTCGACGACGGCAAAAGTACGCTCATCGGGCGGCTGCTGTACGACTCCAAATCCATCCTGGCCGATCAGCTCGAAGCCGTCGAACGCGCCAGTAAAAGCCGTAACCGTGGCGACGGACCGAATGGCCAGGTCGATTTAGCTTTATTGACCGACGGCCTGCGCTCCGAGCGCGAACAGGGTATCACCATCGATGTAGCGTACCGGTATTTCAGTACCCCCAAACGCAAGTTCATCATCGTCGATGCACCGGGCCACATTCAGTACACCCGCAATATGGTAACCGGTGCGTCGAACTGTCAGTTGGCTATTGTACTGGTCGATGCGCGGCACGGTGTGGTGGAGCAAACCCGTCGACACTCGCTGATTGTCTCGATGCTGGGCATTCCCAACATCGTGGTGGCGGTCAACAAAATGGATATTGTCGGCTATTCGGAAGATGTCTTTAACAACATCTGCATCCAGTACGCCGAGCTGGCTAAAAACCTGAACGTCAAACACATCACGTTCATCCCGCTGAGTGCGCTGAACGGCGATAATGTGGTCGACAAATCTACTAATATGCCGTGGTATGAAGGTGAACCGCTGCTCGACTACCTCGAATCGGTGGAGTTGGCGGATGCCGAAAA
Organism: Cytophagales bacterium; assembly: GCA_038327655.1. Lineage (GTDB taxonomy): Bacteria > Bacteroidota > Bacteroidia > Cytophagales > Spirosomataceae > JBBQLG01. The sequence continues at coordinate 7,384 of JBBQLG010000022.1, read as the reverse complement.
TCTAACCGACAGCCGATTCCCCGTTCAATACGTTATCCGGCCCCAAACGGCCGAACTGCACGACTACCGGGGCTATGCCGGTAAAATCATCAGCGGTGTTTTCCGGAAAGGCGACGCGGTAACGGTGCTTCCGTCGGGCAATACTTCGACCATCGTGGGCATTGATGTGCTTGATGAAACGTACGATGAAGCCGTGGCGCCCATGTCCGTTATACTGCACCTCAGCGATGATGTCGATGTCAGCCGGGGTGATCTGATCGTACCATCGGACCGGCTGCCTGTTGTCAGTCAGAACATCGTAGCACTGCTCTGCTGGATGGACACGAAAGAACTAAAGGTAGGCAGCAAATACCTGTTGCAACACGGTACTTTCCGCACCCGCTGCGTCGTGCGCGAGATCGTCTATCAGCTTAACATCGAGACCTACGATAAAACGGAAGGCGTTGAAAATTTGCGATTGAACGACCTGGCTAAGGTCATTCTGAAGACGGCGCAACCCGTCAGCTTTGACACGTACGGCCAAAACCGCATCAACGGCGGGGCTATTCTCATTGATGAGACCTCGAACGTAACCGTTGGCGCCCTGATGCTGGAAGGCGAGAAGCTATAACGTCAGGTTATAACCAATAACCAAACGGCATAGCCTAAACCCGCGCTGGAACACTTTGGGGCTTATCTTTGTATATAAATCAACAAGCAAAAGCCGGAGCCACCACCGGCTTTTATCAGTTTAGTTAAGTTGATAAACTCGATAGACTAATAGAAATTATGTCATTACCCTTCTCCCCCAACGTTAGTCCGGCCGCCCAGCGCGACATTCTGGACCTTCAGCAAAAGATCGACAGCGTCGCTAACGGCACGATGGACAGCGAAGCCTTTCGTAAGTTTCGCCTGGCCCGCGGGGTGTATGGTCAACGACAGCCGGGGGTGCAGATGATTCGGATTAAACTACCCTACGGCAGCATCACGGCGGACCAGCTCATTCGGATTGCCGATCTGTCGGATAAATACGCGACGGGAAATCTACACGCTACCACCCGGCAGGACATTCAACTGCACTTTGTAAAATTAGCCGACTCACCCGCGCTCTGGGCTGAACTGGAAGACGCCGGTATTACGCTGAAAGAAGCCTGCGGTAACACCGTTCGCAACGTGACGGGTTCGGCCCGCGCCGGTATCGACCCCGAAGAGCCGTTCGACATTACCCCTTACGCCTACTCCATATTCGACTATTTCCTGCGCAACGCCATTTGCCAGGACATGGGCCGGAAATTCAAAATCTCCCTGTCCTCATCGGAGAAGGATTCGGCATATGGTTATATGCACGATGTGGGCCTGATTCCCCGTATGCAGGATGGCAAGCGCGGATTTAAAGTCATGCTGGCCGGTGGGTTGGGTGCCCAGCCGTTCTTGGCGCAAACAGCGTTCGAGTTTCTGGCCGAAGAAAACGTCATTCCGTTTATCGAGGGTGTTATCCGCGTTTTCGACCGCTACGGTGAGCGCACTAAACGCCACAAAGCCCGGATGAAATACCTGCTCAACGACATCGGGCTGGACGAACTGCTGCGCCTGGTAGCCGAAGAAACACCAGCCTTAAAAACCAGGACGTTTGCCGTTGCTCCGTCCTCGCAAACCAACGCCGTAACGTATGCCGAACGGCCGGAAGCATCTGACTATATCCTCCAAACTAACGACCAGAAATTACAGGACTGGTTTCGCACCAACGTTTTCGAGCAAAAGCAAAAAGGCTGGTACGCCGTTCAACTGCGGGTTTTACTGGGCGACATGAACGCTGACACGGCGCGGGCCTTGGCCAACATCGTCAAAAAATATGCCGCCGACGACATTCGGGTGACCGTCAATCAGGGTTATCTCATTCGCGGCATCCGTCCCGAAGACTTAGAAGCTGTTTATACTGAACTCAATGCACTTGGCTTAGCTACCCCCGGTTTCGACTCGGCGGCCGACATTACGACCTGCCCCGGCACGGATACCTGTAACCTGGCTATTTCGAGCAGCTACGGCATCACGCGGGCACTCGAAACGATGATGGCCGAGGATTTTCCCGGCCTGATCGACAATACCGACATCAAAATCAAGATTTCGGGGTGCATGAACGGTTGTGGGCAGCACTCGGTCGCCAACATTGGATTTCACGGCGCATCACTCAAAAACGGAGCGTATGTGCTGCCCGCCCTACAGGTGTTGCTGGGTGGTGGTTTCAACGGCAAGGGCGAAGGGGTGATGGCCGACAAAGTCATCAAAATCCCGACCAAACGCGGGCCGGATTCGATGCGGCTGTTGCTGCGCGATTACGACGCCAACGCTTTCGACGGAGAATACTACAGCGACTACTACGCCCGGCAGGGGAAGAATTATTTCTACCAACTGCTGAAGCCCTTAGCCGACCTGAAAACGGTTCAGGACAGCGACTACATCGACTGGGATCACTCGGAGCAGTACGTAACCGAAGTGGGCGTTGGCGAGTGCGCGGGTGTGATGATCGACCTCGTCGCGACGACGCTCGACGAAGCCGCCGATAAAATAAACTGGGCGCGGGAAGCCATCGAAACCGAACGCTGGTCGGATGCGATTTACCACGCGTACAGTGTCTTCATCACCGGTGCTAAAGCGGGTCTGATGAGTAAAGACATCCCGACGAACACGCAACACGGGATCGTCAGCGATTTCGACAAACACTTTGCGGGTGAAGACGGCTTCCACGCCGAAGAAGGCACGTTTAAGCAACTTGTCTTCAGCATCAACAAGAACGAGCCAACGGCCGCGTTCGCGCAGGATTTTCTGGCCGAAGCCGAAAACTTCCTCACTGCCTTGAAAACCTACCGCGAGCGGCAGATTCTTCTCGACGGCATGCCCGCCCTTCAGGAAGTAACGCAGGCGCAGGACAGCTAACCGCTTGACTGAGGGATTGAATGATTAAATAGTACGTTTGACCTATTCAATCATTCAATCCCTCAGGCATTCAACCATTCAATCCTTCAATGAAACTTACCCTCGTTGGTGCCGGGCCGGGCGACCCGGAGTTAATTACGCTGAAAGGCATTAAAGCATTGGCATCCGCTGATGTGGTGATGTACGATGCCCTCACCCACCCCGATTTACTGGATCATTGCCGCCCCGATGCCCTGAAGGTGTTTGTCGGCAAACGGTTTGGCGAATTGTCGTGTACGCAGGAAGAAATTAACCCGCTGATCGTGCATTACGCGCAAGCCTACGGACATGTCGTGCGCCTGAAAGGGGGCGATCCATTCGTGTTCGGCCGGGGCTACGAGGAAATTGAATTTGCCCGGCAGCATGGCATCGAAACAGCCGTGATACCCGGTCTGTCGAGCAGCTACGCCGTGCCCGCTTTGGCCGGTATTCCACTCACGACGCGGGGCGTGTCGGAGAGCTTTTGGGTCGTGACGGGCACTACCAAAACCGGGCAGTTGTCGGCCGATATGCACCTGGCAGCCCAGTCCACCGCGACGGTTGTGATTCTGATGGGAATGCACAAACTCCCGAAAATCATGGCCCTTTTCGGGCAGTACGGCAAAAGCGAAACACCGGTGGCTATTATTCAAAACGGTACCATGCCCGACGAGAAAATCGCCATAGGCAGCGTAAATACCATCGTTGATCTGGCTAATCGGCAGGCCATCAGTTCACCGGCTATTATTGTGGTGGGCGAGGTAGCCGGGTTAGCTACAAAATCCTTCTCCACCGAAGAACAGCATGCCGGTATAATTCACTATCCGGCATAGAGTTTCACAATCTCATTTTGTTGCGTAGATTGCCTCTCCCGCAATCGGCTGACGGTCAGTACGTCGCCTGAATTGCGTAACCCACCATGAGAGGACTCAATAAAGTAACGCTGATCGGTAATCTCGGCAACGACCCCGACTACCAGGTATTGGAGAGCAACATTGGGGTAGCTAAATTTTCGCTGGCTACTACCGAACCATTCAAAGACAAAAACGGTCAGACACATAGTACTACCGACTGGCACACGGTGGTGCTGTGGCGCAGCCTGGCCGAACTGGCTCACAAATTTCTGCAAAAAGGCAGTCTGGTGTTCGTAGAAGGGAAACTAAAAACGCGTAGTTACGATGATAAGGATGGCACCAAACGCTACGTGACCGAGGTAGTGGCCGAAAATTTAATCATGCTCGACAAAAAAGTGGAGAATGATAACGAAGGGTAACGAAGAATCCGTAGAACAGCCATTTGCCATTACCTGCGAACCGGCGGTACACAACGGCAAAGACGTTCTGTTCATCCGTTTCGAATATAGCGGCGAACTAAACGAGCGCGTCAGAAAACTGGTAGGTGTTCGCTGGAGCCGTACTCAGAAAGCATGGTATGTTTTTAATACTCCGCACTACCGGCAACTGTTTGGCCTGGCTCCCCCATTGGCCGGCAAAGACGTGCTGGTCCATATTCATCCGGTAAATCTACCTGCTTTTCAACTATTTGTCGAAACCTTACAACTGAAAGCCTACAGCCAAAGTACGCTCAAAACCTATCGAAACGAATTCGCCCAGTTGCTGTATATACTGAAGGCTAACCCTGTTGATGGGCTTGACGCCAACCGGTTACGAAGTTATTTTCTGTACTGCATTAACACGCTTAAACTCTCCGAAAATACGCTGCATAGCCGTATCAACGCCGTAAAGTTTTATTTTGAGCAGGTGTTGCACCGGGAAAAGTTTTTCTTTGAGATTCCGCGTCCGAAGAAACCATCAATCTTACCGAAAGTGATTAACGCCAACGATATAAAGCGTCTTTTTGCCGTTACGACTAATCTGAAACACAACACCATGCTCAAACTCTGTTATGGCATGGGACTGCGGGTAAGCGAAATTGTGAACATCAAAATCACCGATGTGGACAGTAAGAATATGCAGGTCTTTATTGAGCGAGCCAAAGGCAAAAAAGATCGTTATGCCAACCTGCCCGAAAGTATTTTAGAACAATTACGCACTTATTTTCTGGAATATCGCCCAAAAAAATACTTATTTGAAGGGCAGTATGGTGAGCGATACGCGATCCGTAGTACGCAACAGGTGTTCAAAGGCGCACTCAAAAAGGCGGGTATCAATAAGGATGTAGGTATTCATGGCTTACGCCATAGCTTTGCCACTCACTTGTTAGAAAATGGCACCGACATTAAGTTCATTCAAGAACTTTTGGGACACAATGATATCAAAACAACCCTTCGCTACACACAGGTAAGCGAGAAGTCATTAAAGAGAATAAAAAGTCCGTTAGATACATTATGAAAGATTTTAGATACTCTAACAATACAGAATACGCGTAACGTATTTCGTATTGTTAGAGAAGGTCGTCTGCTCAGTCAGCAATACAAAATACGCTACACGTATTTTGTATTGCTGACTGAGATCAGAGAGAGTTTAACTGCCTGACAGACAAGCCAATTGAAAATATTTAACCTTGTGCTTGTAAATGTAAGATCAATTCTTCTTCTTTGCTGGCATATAGACGAAATACGCGTCTATTTAGGAGTTGCCTGCTATGCTATGACGACACCACAAAGACAATTCAAACTTGACAAATGAGACCTAAAATTTTTATTGGTTCTTCCTCTGAAGGACTTAAAATCGCACAAGCAATACAAGTTCTTCTCGACAATACTTGCGAACCAACTATTTGGAGTCAAGGAGTATTTGGACTTAGCCATGGTACTTTAGAATCTTTGGTACTTGCATTAGATAAATTTGATTTTGCTATTTTAGTTTTGACCCCAGACGATATGACAATTTCACGAGAACAAATTACACAATCACCAAGAGACAATGTTCTATTTGAACTTGGACTTTTTGTTGGTGGCATTGGTAGAGACAGAACTTTTGTTGTATTTGACCGTTCTAGCCAAATTAAAATACCAACTGATTTAGCAGGAATTACTTTGGCAACATATCAAAAACATTCTGACGGGAATTTGTTGTCTTCGTTAGGAGCACCGACAACTTTAATTGAAAATGAGATTCAACGTTTAGGAGTTCGACTTAATAATCAACTAAAAAAATTGGGTACAGCGACAGAAGAATTTGAATTAACAAACGACCGTGTAAAGAAATTAATTGAACTAATCGCTCGTTCAAGAAAAGTAGAACTTGAAATTATTTCAAACCAATTCGGACCTCTTATCAATAAGGAACAATTAAACTTAATGAAAACTGACTTAGACGACTTAAAACGAATGACAGAATAGAAGCACAGCAGGCAACAAAAGTATTGCTGCAAGCAGGGCTTGACGTTGAAACAATCGGCTGCGGCTCGCTATCAGCAGTGGTTCCGGCGGACGGAATTCTTTTGGGCTTTTGTTGTAATCTTGTACTTTAGTTTTTCAATTGGCTTCAGTTCCGGGGCTTGACCAGCAATGAATCCCCTGCCTGCAGCAATACTTGAACGTTAGCTGTTATTTTAGCCGACCACTCTGCAAACATCAACTGACAAAAAATATTTTCAACATTCTGTCCAATTTTGAAAAAGTCAATCGTCATTGGGGTGTAACAATTAATTTTAACAATTTAAAAAGTAAAAAATGATTAAACAAGCATTACTCGGCGAATTTCAATACGAAGCCGAAAACACAAGAAAACTTTTATCTATTATTCCAGACAGTGCTTTGGAATACCGTCCTCAACCCCATCTTTGGTCTATTGGACAATTAGCTTCGCATATTGCAGAAGTATACAATTGGTACGACCAAACTTTTAATATTGACAATTTTAATATGGACAACTACAAGTATGACAAAGGCGACATTAGCAAAACTTCAAATATTCTTGAAAAATTTGAAGCCAATGTAATTGCAGCTCAAAGAGCGATTGAAAAATCTGATGAATCACAATATATGAACCCGTGGACAATGGGTGCAGGTGGACAAACATTTCTTGGACCAATGCCTAAAATTCAAGTTATTAGAGGTTTTTTATACAACCACTTGTATCATCATCGTGGAGAACTTATTTCACACTTGAGAGCCACAGGAAATAAAGTGCCTTCTTTGTATGGTCCTAATTACGAGCAATCACAACAACCTGGACAATAAAACGAACACCCAAAAAGGCAGCTGTTATTTTAGACCGACACCAACAACAAACTCAAAAGACAAAAAATATTTTCAACGTTAGGTCCAATATTCAAAAAGTCAATCGTCATTGTGGTGTAACAATTAATTTGAAAATTTAAAAAAGTAAAAAAATGAAAGAATTTATGATGATTTTCAGAAGCGAAATCAACGAATCGTTTGGCCCTACACCAGAACAAATGCAAGGCAACATTCAACATTGGATGGATTGGATGGGTGGTATTGCTGCACAAGGAAAAATGGCAAGTGGAAACCGTTTGAGTTTTG
>JBBQLG010000021.1:0-59138 GCA_038327655.1 Cytophagales bacterium | reverse complement strand
AGTACCCGCAGCACTGGTAAACCACTGTAAATTCGTACCTGTTACCGCTAATGAACCCGGTGGCGTACTGGCACAGTACGGGGCCGTCGTCAGCGTTGGGGCATCAGCCTTCGGGTTAACGGTGATCGTATACGTTGTTTTGGGACTAACACAAACGCCATCCGACTGGGTAACGGAATAGGTGTAACTGTTGGCACTGGTTGGAACGGGAGCACTGTTGCCCACGGGTGTTCCCAATGCGTTGTACCACTGTAGATTCGTGCCGGTAGCCGTAGCTACCGGATAGGTAGCCATGTTGGCGCAGTACGGAGCGGGTACATTAACGACAGGAGCCGCAAGGCCGGGTTTAACCGTAACGGTTAAACCCGGCCTTGCGCTCTCGCAGCCATTCACACTCTGGCTGACGTAGTACGTTGCAGCGACTGTGTTCGATGGCGTAGGGGCTGTTGGCGTTGGGGTACCGCCGTTGGCATTCGTGCCGTACCAGTTTTGCGTAGCCCCACTAATAAAGCCGGCCGTTAGCGCACCCACTGCCTGACCCTGACAGATGGTGAGCGACATGACGCTCGGGGCGGCTGGCGGGGCTGTGACCGAGTAACTTACCTGCGTACGGGTACTCTCGCAACCATTAACGGTCTGCGAAACGTACACGCTGAAACTGCCCGTTGCCGTTGTTGAAACCGGGAAGGTAGCCCCCGCTCCGGCTGCGGTGGGTGATGTATTCGTGCTATACCACTGTAAACTTTGCCCGGTGGCCGTAACGGTTTGCCCCCCCGAATTCTGACAGAAAGCCGGTACCGCAGCCGGTGCAGTTGGTGCGGATGTACCAATAGCCAGTATCGTCGGACTGATGCCTGTTTTACTGCCAACGCTCGACACCACCCGTACTTTGTAAACGGCACTGATGGCAGTACCAGCCGGAATGGTCGCCGAAATCGTGAGGGTTGTCGCGCTGGCCGGGTTCGCGGTGAAGCTGCCAATTACGTTCGCCGTGGCCGGAAATGTGCCGGATACATCCGAGAGTTGCGCCGAAAATACATTGCCTGCGCCGAAGGGGCCGGTTGCCGAAAAGGGTACCGACAGGGTACCCGGCGGACAGACGAAGGCGGTCGATAAATTTCCGGTGGTAATAGTCTGCGCTTGACTAACAATTGAAAATCCACTTAGCATCAACAGAAGGCACACCAGTGGGCGGAGGCTCTTTATCATGTCTGGGTAGTAGTTATGGCAATAGAATTGCGGTTGGGTTAGTGAATAATTGGCAAGTTATAGAGATTAGGCGGTATACCCATAGGGGTATAGTACTCCGATATGTAAACAGGTGTGGAGATTGGTAAACAGAGGAGCGCAAAAATCAAGCCAGTATACAGACTGTCCTGACCCCAAACTACATCGGCGGATATCCCCTCAGGGTTCAGGTTAAAACGACTTTATTTTTCCGGCTCGATGGCACTGTAAATCGTCTCGTGAATGCGTCGGCGCAGTTTCGTGGTGTTGATGGAGTTGTTGCCGCCGGTGGGGAAGATGCGGTTGGAGAGAAAGACGAAGACTAATTCCTGATCGGGGTCAACCCAGACCATGTTACCCGTAAAGCCTGTGTGCCCAAATGACCGCTCTGATGCCTGTGACGCCAGATAAACGCTGTTCGGGCTGTCGGGGTTGGGTTTGTCCCAGCCGAGTGCCCGGTGGCTCCGGGTGCTGAGTGTCTGCGTGAAGTAGGGCAGGGTCGTGGGCAGAAAAACGCGCTGACCACCGTACACCCCGCGTTGCAGGTTCATCTGGAGCAGCTTCGCCACGTCGTGGGCATTGGCAAATAGACCCGCGTGGCCCGAAATACCTCCCTGTACGGCCGCCATCTGATCGTGTACCGTGCCCACCAGCATCTGATTGCGGTAATACGTGTCGTTTTCGGTTGGGGCACAGTGCGGGTCCAGCAAACGCTGCAATGGCGTGAAACCCATGGTGTTAATGCCCAGCGGCTTGTAAATCTGCTCAACCAGTCGGTCTAACGGTTGTTTGCTGATCCGCTCTACCACCTTTTGCAGCGTAAGGAAGCCCAGATCGCTGTAGATGTAGGCGGGTTTACCGTCCGCATCGAATTTCCGCGACATCGGCGATTGAATCACCCACTTCCAGACCGAATCTTTCAGAGCCGGGACCGCCCAGAGCGTCGGGGCAATTTGCAGGGTGTGCAGGCTGTCTTTGTGCGGACCGTAATACTCCGGTTTCAGGCCACCGCCGGGCGCACGGGTACGGTCCCAGAGGGTGGGGTAGTACGAAACCAGCCCCGCCTGATGTAGCAGCAGGTCGGTGATGGTGATGTTCTGTTTGTTGGTCCCCCGCAGTTCGGGCAGGTAAAACGACGCTTTCTGGCCCAGATCGAGTTGCTTCCGGTCGTAGAGCAACATCACGCACTGCAGCGTACTTAGCACTTTAGTGAGCGAGGCCAGGTCATACAGCGTTTCGTTGGTGACGTGTTCCGGGCCGGTGTAAGTCGTCATGCCGAAGTTTTTGTCGTACACGATCTTGCCCCGTCGCGCCACCAGCACCTGACAGCCGGGCACCACATGGTCCTTGATCGCTTGCTGCACCATCGCGTCAATTTTACCCAGCGTGGCGGATTTCATACCCACGGATTCGGGCGCACTCGGCACCAACCGACCGGTTTCTTCTACCGAAAGGCTTTGTCCAATCTTAAACTCACCCACCGAAACGGGTAGTGCCCCTTTGGCCGCTAACGTCCCGAACAGCACCTGTGGTACGGCTGTTTCCAGTTCATCGAAGTCCTGATAGGCGCACACCAGCGCGTCGGCACCGGTAAACTGACTCAAGCTGTAGGCCGGACCGAATACGTTGACAATTACTTTTTTGCCCGCCAGTTTGAGCTTTGCCAGCAGATCGAGCGACGATTTAGTGATGCCAAACCGCCGGTAAGCCGACTCGCTCATCCGGTGGAAGCTGAGCAACACTACGTTGGCATCGCCCACCTGCGCCAGAATATCCGCCACATCGGCATCAGTAGTGGGTTTGTCGGGGTAGGCAATGTGGTGGAAAGGCGCGTAGTTGCTCAGGGTCTTCTGGAAAACATTGCCCGGCTCAACGCCCATCGCCACCGAAGCCAGCCGGAGCGTATCCAGATTCCGCAGGGGCAACACGTTGTTGGTATTGCTCACGACCGTCACAGCCTGCTGGCAAAGTTCCTGCTTCAGTGCCTGTGCTTCGGGTGAGTTCAGATCCTGAGCCAGATTGGCCAGAGCAACGGGCTTGTATTCGTGCAGACCCACCCAGTATTTTGCCCGCAGAATCCGCTTCACCTTCTCGTCGATAAATTCCTGCGAAATTTGACCAGCCTGTACCGCATCCAGAATTGTCTTGGCGGCTTCTTTTACGTTTTCGGGGTAGAGCAGAATATCGTTACCGGCCATCAGCGCCTTCAGGTTCACATCCTGCGGTCGTTTGGCGTGAGCCACGCCACTCATGTTCATGGCATCGGTAAAGACAATGCCCCGGAAGCCCAGTTCTTTTTTCAGCAACTCGGTCACCACCTTCTCCGACAACGTAGCGGCAATGGCCGGCATGGCGTTATCAACACCGGGAACGTGTAGATGCCCCGTCACCACGCCCATCAGCGAGTCGGCAATGAGTTTACGGAACGGATACAGGTCAATGTCGTGCAGTTCCTCCGACGACCGGCTGATGCGTGGCAGGGTGTGGTGCGAGTCGGCATTGGTGTCGCCGTGGCCGGGGAAATGTTTGGCCGTGGCGATGATGTGCTGTCCCTGCAACCCGCGCATGTACGCCGACGCCTTGAACGCAACGTTCTCTTTCGATTCGCCGAAGGAGCGGATGCCGATAACGGGGTTGGCGGGGTTGGAGTTGATGTCGGAAACCGGTGCAAAGTTGATGTGTATGCCCAGCCGATGGCACTGCCGACCGATTTCGGCACCCATGCGGGTAATAATCGTATTGTCGCGGATGGCCCCGAGGGTCATTTGCCGGGGAAAATCCATCGTACTGTCCAACCGCATACCCAGTCCCCATTCGCCGTCGATGCCGATCAGCAGCGGGATTTTCGAGATAGCCTGGTAGCGATTCGTCAGAATGGCCTGCCGGTAGGGACCGCCCTGGAAGTAGATTAGCCCGCCGATGTAGTTCTCGCGGATCAGATGCTCGATGTACTGGTAGTGATTGTCGTGCCGGTTAGAGAATGTCGCGACCATGAAAAACTGGCCGATTTTCTGTTCCGGCGTCATGGCCTGAAACACACTGTCGACCCATTGCTCTCCGCTTACCTCCAGCGTCAGTACCTCAACCGGCTTTGCCACCGGGTAAGTGCGGGTGATGTGTACCGGGATAATTTTCGGCGCGGATGTACTGGTACGGTGGGCGGCTAACCGCGCCGAAATCCGGCGCGCAACCCCCGGTCTGGTCAGACCAAAGGCAGTTAGCAAGCTAAGTACGAGCAGGCCGACAACCGATGTCAGCCGGATAATAGTATTCCGCATGAGTGCTCAATCAAACAACGTAAACGTACAGGTATGGTACGGCAGGTAGAGGCAGTAGACCATAAAAGTAGCCAATCTACGGCGGAAATGACAGGTTGGATTGATTTTTAGCCAAATTTTAACCTGATTTGCCTGCCCTTACCCGTGCTTAAATCCGTACCGCCAATACCCTGCCATTGATGATGGAGATGCACACAACGAGAAACCTGCTGCTGCTGACGGGGTGTTTGCTGACCATCACGGCTCAGGCGCAGATTGGCAGTTCAGCGTATCAGGTGCTGCTGAATACGCTGTACAAAAAAACGGTTCCGCTCATTGGCGTGACCGAAGCCTACCGGCAAACCGATCTGATTTTTCTGGATACGAGGGAGAAGAGGGAGTACGACGTGAGCCACCTGCCCAACGCCCGTTGGGTTGGCTACACGGATTTTGACCTGGGGCGGCTGGCCGACCTGCCCAAAAGTGCCCGCATCGTGACCTATTGTTCCGTGGGGGTACGCAGTGAAAAGGTGGGAGAGAAATTACTGGTGGCTGGCTACACCAACGTCCGTAACCTGAACGGCAGTTTATTCGAGTGGGTAAATCAGGGGTTTCCGGTGGTCGATAACCGGGCGCAGCCCACGAGCCGCGTTCATGCTTACTCCCGCTTGTGGGGTGTTTGGCTCCGCCGTGGCGATAAAATTTACGATTGACCTACCGACCCGCTACCTTCTGAAGCAACTGTACGAACCGGACGCTCATCTCAAAGCCTGTTTTCACCTGGTGCAGTACACCAAAAGTTGACTTACCGGCGGTTTTGAAGGCAGTTACCGAGATTGTTCCTTTCGATTTTAGCTGTTTGCGGGCAGCAAACAAGTTGTGCGGATGACCGACGGCCATGGCCTGTGCGCTCATCAATACCAGCAGAAAACCAATTACCTGTTTTTTCATGGCCATGTGTGTTATAACCTGTTGCAAATATATAGGTTTAGGCCGGTATCTTGCAATACAAGGTACCTGATAAAGTAAAATTATTTTTAAACACAGAAGAAATAAAGCACAGCGGAAATAGAGAATTGCACAGGGTACACAGCGAGAACCTTCGTGCTCTCTGCAATTCTCCGCTTCCTCTGTGTTTGAAATTACTGCACCACAATTCGCTTCACCGCGCCGTCTTCGTTCTGGGTAACGGTGATAAAGTACGTACCCGACGCGTTTTTGCCGAGGTCGATCTGGCCAACGTACTCACCACTAAAGTCTTTGATCTCCTTGCGGGCTACTTCTTTGCCCTTTGGGTTGGTCACGAGAATACTGACATCGCCTTTGGCCGGTGCCGTGAAGCGCACGTTCAGCAGGTTGCGGTCGGGGTTGTTGGGATACGCTTCCAGCCCCCGAACGGTCGAGGCTTTGGTATTGAACTCACGCGACCAGGCATTGAACGGCTCGGTTAGCTTCATCTGAAAATCTTTTTGAAAATTGAAATTGTACCGGTTCATGCGGTCGGCCATACCATTCAGCCGGACGTGCAGCGAATCCAGATCAATCTTCATGTTGGAGTCGACCGTACCATCCGGTCCCAACAGGTCCCGCTGGTAGGAACGGTTGCGGGCACCGGGGCCCACCGGCCGGGGCAGGGCGCGGCTACGCTCTCTGGTGACGATGCGGTCACCGGCATTATCATCAATAATGATGGTCATTTGCCGCTGACGGATGTCACCTTTCCGGGCCGTTTTGAGCGAATCGACCAGGCTTTTCACCAGTTCATCGCGTTTTTCATCCGTCATGCCCTCGGCGCGGTACGTACGCTCAATCTCCGTAACGTTATCGCCCGACCGTTCGATTACCCGTACGTGGACTTCGGCGGGTTTGGCCGATTTGGTCGTTTGCTGCGCATACGTGGTGGTAGTCAAGGCAACGGCTGCACTCAGGCCGATGACGAACCGCAGGAAGAAAATAGTTGTTTTTTTCATGGCTAATCAGTTAGAAATCAAACAGACAAAAGTAAAATAAGTCGGGCAAGTTTGGGGAGTAGCCGACCAGTTGTCAGCGTGTTAAAGATTGTTAACGTGCTACTGGATTCAGACGAACCGGGCCGCTGTCGGCGTACTTTTACAGAAATCATTTACCGAAAGACGGAGCCGTGGGTTGTTGTGTTGCACGGATAGAGAAAAAATGTCGAAAGAACGGATTCGCTGGATTGTGGCCCTGATGGCGGTCGGGTTGCTGGGGCTGGTGGGCTTTCAGGTCTACTGGATTCGCAATGTGCTGCACCTTCAGCAGGAACAGTTTGCCTACAAAGTAACCGATGCGCTTAAGGAAGTCGTTCGGACGCTGGAACGGCAGGAAATGGTTTACCTCACCCAGCAGCGGCTTCATGCCCAGCAGCAACAATACCGCCTGCGCCAGATTGGACGGGGAGCAGACCCAAAGCAACCCCGGCCAACTACACCACTGGCTCAATCGACTCCGCCAGCACCCCAACGCCCTGAAACAAGCGAAAAAACGAACCCGGAGCGGCTGGCTGCTACCGCACCGATTCGTCGGCGTAAGCTGATGCCCAACCCCTCTATGATGACTCCTTCGGACGTGCTGCACCCTACACCCCAGCCGCTTACGCCCGAACAACAGCAGATTATAGTAGCCTTTTTTCAGCAACAGGAGGAACTGATGGCCGTTGGTGACTGGCAAATGCAGCTTTCCCAGCAACAGCAGTTTGAGCATTGGGTGGATCAGGTACTGGTCGGTCAGCTATCGGCCATGAACAGTCAGATGAAGGGCGGTTTGGGCCGCTCCGATTCGCTGACGAGTGTTCGGGCGATACAGATTAAAAAACAGCGTGCCCGCCGAATGGTCGAACGGGCCGAAGCGTCGGTTGGTCAGCGAACAACTCCGCTTCCGAACGTAGCAACGGTTAAGTCGCGGACGGTGGTCGAACAGAAAACCGAAGAGCAGTCGCGCCTGATTAAAGATGTGATGAAAGGATTGTTGTTGTCGGACCGACCCATCGAAGAGCGCGTGAACCGCATGACGCTGGACACGCTGTTGCGGCAGGCCCTGCAGGAACGGGGCATCACGCTTGGCTTTGATTATGGCGTTCGGATCAGTCGGGCGGGTAGCGAAGGGAGCCGGTTTCTGTTCGCATCGCACGGTGTCGAGGCTGCTCAATTCGATCAGGAAGGGTTTAAGGCGGCCCTATTCCCGAATAATATCATGGAAACGGGCAATTCCGTGCATATCTTTTTTCCCGATCAGGAGCAGTTCATCTGGGGGCGGATGGGGTTAACGCTGGCCGGGTCTGCGGTGCTGATTCTGGTGATTATGGCCTGTTTCTACATCGCCATCAGTACCATTCTGCAACAGAAAAAGCTGGCCGATATCAAGAACGACTTCATCAACAACATGACCCACGAGTTTAAAACGCCCATCTCGACCATTTCGCTGGCCGTCGAAATGGCGCAGGAGCAGCTCAAAATCGCCCGTTCCGGTCAGCTGATGAGCGTATCTGAACTGCCTGACAGCACGGTGGGGCAGGAATCCACCCTCCGGCCTGTTGACCTGCGCCTGACCCGCTACCTCGGCATTGTCCGCGACGAAACCCGGCGGCTGGGTGCGCACGTGGAAAAAGTCCTGCAAATGGCCCTGCTGGACCGGGGTGAAATCAAACTCAAACTATCCCCGGTGAACGTGCATGATGCCATCGAAAACGTGCTGAATAGCATCGGCCTGCAACTTGAGCAGCGCGGGGGCGAACTGGACTTAGCCTTCGACGCGGAGAATGAAGTGGTCGAAGCCGACGAACTCCACCTGACCAATATTCTGTACAACTTAGTCGACAATGCCATTAAATATTCGCCCGACCAGCCCCACCTGTCCATTCAGACGTGCAGCCTGCCGGAGGGCGTCAGCATCAGCGTATCGGACCGGGGGGTGGGCATGACGAAGGAGCAGACGAGCCGTATTTTCGAGACGTTTTACCGGGTACCCACCGGTAACCGCCACGACGTGAAAGGCTTCGGCCTGGGTCTGAGTTACGTAAAGAAGATGGTCGATGAACACCACGGCCAGATTCGGGTAACCAGCCAACCGGGTCAGGGAAGCACGTTTGCCGTCATTTTTCCGTATTCAATGAGTGAATGAGCGATTTGGTGAATGACCGGGCTGGCGAACCAGCGAATAATAGCAAAGCATTCACCCAATCGCTCATTTACTCATTCATCAATTAGCCCGATGCCGAAACTCCTCCTCGTTGAAGATGACCCGAATCTGGGCCTGCTGGTGCAGGAATACCTGACCATGAAAGGCTACGACACCGACCGTGCCACCGATGGCAACGCCGGGTTGCAGCAGTTCATGGCGCAGGACTACGACCTGTGCATTTTCGATGTGATGATGCCCAAAAAAGATGGCTTCACGCTGGCAAAAGAGGTGCGTATGACCGGCCGCGATGTGCCCATCATCTTTCTCACGGCCAAGTCGATGCCCGAAGATACCATTCAGGGGTTTCGTACCGGGGCCGACGATTACATCACCAAGCCCTTCAGCATGGAGGAGTTATTCCTGCGGATTCAGGCCATTCTGCGTCGGTATCAGCGGGCGGCTGCTCCATCCGAAACCGCACACTATCAGATCGGAAACTTCACGTTCGACTATCCGCATCAGATGCTGACGTATAACGTCGCCGATGGAGTGCCGTCCAGTCAAAAACTGACCAGCAAGGAGTCGGAGTTGCTGAAACTGTTTGCCCAGAACCTTAACCAGCCCCTCAGCCGCAGTTTCGCCCTTAAAATGGTTTGGGGGGATGACTCGTATTTCAACGCCCGCAGCATGGACGTGTACGTGACCAAACTCCGCAAATACCTCAGAGAAGACGACCGGGTGCAGTTGGTAAACATGCACGGCGAGGGATTTAAGTTGATTGTGTGAGGAACGAACGGTTTGGGGTTCGTAGTTGGTAGTTTGTGGTTGTCTGCTGACGTAGTCACCCATTGTCAACCACAAACGACAAACCACGAACTTTGTAACGCATGAATATAATCCGTCGCCCCCGCAGAAACCGTCAGTCGGCGGCAATCCGTGACATGGTGCAGGAAAACCACCTGTCGGTGAATGACCTGATCTTTCCGGTCTTCGTGGTCGAAGGCCAGCGCGTAAAAAGCGAAGTATCGTCCATGCCCGGCATCTACCGCTATTCGCCGGACATGCTGCTCGACGAGATACAGCAGTGCGTCGATCTGGGCCTGCGGGCGTTCGACCTGTTTCCCAACATCGCCGAAGCGAAAAAGGACAAAATGGCGACCGAAAGCCACAACCCCGATGGCCTGTATCTGAGCACGATCCGGGCCATCAAAGACCGATTCCCCGACGTTGCCCTGATGACCGACGTGGCGATGGACCCGTATAGTTCCGACGGCCACGATGGTATTGTCGAAAACGGCAAAATCCTGAACGACGAAACGCTGGACGTACTGGGCCGGATGGCCCTGGCGCAGGCACAGGCCGGTGCTGATATTGTTGGTCCGTCGGACATGATGGACGGCCGCGTGGGCCACATCCGGCACGTGCTCGATCAGGGTGGGTTTACAAACGTGGCCATCATGTCGTACGCGGCCAAGTATGCCAGTGCGTTCTACGGTCCCTTCCGCGACGCGCTGGATTCGGCCCCGAAATTTGGCGACAAGAAAACCTACCAGATGAATCCCGCCAACAGCCGCGAAGCCCTGATCGAAGCCGAATTGGACATGGCCGAAGGAGCCGATTTTCTGATGGTGAAACCCGCGCTGCCGTATTTGGACATCATCAAACTGCTGCACGACAATTTCGATTTGCCTATCGCAGCATACAACGTCAGCGGGGAGTACGCCATGATTAAGGCCGCATCCCGTAACGGCTGGCTCGACGGGGAACGCGCCATGCTCGAAGCCCTGCTCAGCATCAAACGTGCCGGTGCCAGCGTGATTTTAACGTACTTTGCCAAGGAAGTCGCGTTGCTGATGAATTAACCTCACAGCAGCGGCCGACCGTCCCCGGCCCCTCTCCTAAAATAGGAGAGGGGTAGCGACTTAGATACTGTTGAAAATACCGAGCCTGCTCCCCTCTCCTTTTTTAAGGAGAGGGGTCGGGGGTGAGGTTACTGCTATGAAAATTCTCCTTCTGAATACCCGCTTAGTCAATGAAGGCCGCGTTACCGAAACCGATGTCCTGATCGAAGACGGGTTCATCGCGCAGATTAGCCCCAACCTCTCTGGCCGGTCGGCCAATAACGTTATTGATGCGGCCGGGCAATACCTGCTGCCGGGGGTCATTGACGATCAGGTGCATTTTCGGGAGCCGGGCCTGACCCACAAAGCCACCATTCATTCGGAGTCGCGGGCGGGTGTGGCGGGGGGCGTTACCACGTTTATGGAGATGCCTAACACGGTGCCTAACGCGTTGACGCAGGAACTGCTGGCTGACAAATACGCCGTTGCTGCCCGGACGGCGATGGGCAACTATTCGTTTTTTATGGGTGCCTCCAATAACAACTTAGACGAGGTACTGAAAACCAATCCGGCTCAAGTCTGCGGCATCAAAGTGTTCATGGGTTCCTCCACGGGCAACATGCTGGTCGATAATGAGCAGGTGCTCGACCAATTGTTCCGGCAAAGTCCAATGCTCATCGCCACACACTGCGAAGACGAAGCCACCATCCGTGCCAATACGGAACGGTATAAAGCGGAGTTCAGAGACGTAGCACCGGCCCGTATTCACCCCTTGATTAGGAATGAGGAAGCCTGCCTGAAATCGTCGTCGATGGCGGTGGAACTGGCGAAGAAGCACAACACCCGGCTCCACATTCTGCACATTTCCACCGCCGACGAACTGGCCCTGTTCGATAACACGGTGCCCTTGACCGAGAAGCGGATCACGGCCGAAGTATGTGTGCACCATCTCTGGTTCGACGCCGGGGATTATGAGCGGCTGGGTAACCTCATCAAGTGCAATCCGGCCATTAAGGACGCTCACCACAAAACGCAGCTACTGGCCGCCCTGCTGGACGACCGGCTGGATATTATTGCCACCGATCACGCCCCCCACACCTGGGCCGAGAAACATCCCGCTACCGGCTATTGGTCGGCCCCGTCGGGTTTACCGCTGGTGCAACACCCATTGCTGATGCTGCTGTCGTTCGTGGAACAGGGTAAACTGTCGCTCGAAACGATGGTGCGCAAAATGTGCCACGCCCCGGCCGACTGCTTCCAGATCCACCGGCGGGGGTATGTCCGCGAAGGCTACTGGGCGGACTTAGTGCTGGTTGATCCCCGGCGGTCGACAACCGTCACGAAAGACTCCATTTTATACCAGTGCGGCTGGTCACCGCTGGAGGGCGAGACGTTTGGTGCCGCTATTACGCATACCTTTGTTTCGGGCGAGCTGGTGTACCAAAACGGGCAGTTCCTGGCCGACCGGGCGGGGCAGCGGTTACAGTTTAATCGGTGATCGAATCCACAGGGCACAAAAAAAGGCCCCGTTTCCAGAGCCTTGCGAGAGGAATGTGTATGTCTGTCGTCAGGAGAACCGAACGCGCGAAAAGCAACGGTTTAGGACCACCCGGTACATGCGGCCAAATTGTTCGTAGCACCAGGATTTAAGTTGCTTTATCTCTTCGGGAACCAGCATCGCAATCGCCTTTTTTAATTCCTTTTCGAACAGGCCTTTGTCGAAACTCACTTTTTGAAGAATCGTCTTAATGTACTCCAGCATGGTTGCCATGGTAGACAATGCGTTATTGGGTTAAAGCGTAAAACGAAAAGAGTTAGGTTTACTCGGTTGGGTAGCTACTTACAGGAACGTTAACGGCTTGTTTTCTCTTTTGTTGTTCAAAATAAACATGATAATTGCAATATTCCGACTCTTTGTTGTATTATTTTATTTGCATTCGCTGGCAGCGTTTGCGCAACAGCCTGATAACACGCCGGTTATTGAACTGAGCCAAACCGACTTTTCGATTGAACGGCCTTTCACCATTTCGGTCATACTTCCCAACAGTACAACACGACCCGCTATTGACTTTCCCGAGATTACCGGCCTGAGCAAACGGGGTAAGACCGCCAGCGTAACGGCAAGTGAAATAAACGGAAAAAACGTTGTAAGTCAAGTTATTACGCAGAATTATGTGGCAGTCTCGCCCGGTACTTACCGCCTTTCTTCCTTTACGTTAACCATCGGCGGCATAGTGGTTAGTTCAGCCGGGGCGGTGCTTACTGTACGACCATCAGCCCCAAAGCCAGGAGCGCCGGTGAGCAATACCGTAGCCGTGGCAACGGCCGAAAAAGGCGGAGCTTTCCTGTCGTTAACGGCATCGCGGCCGGTTGTTTACGCCGGACAGGGGTTGTTACTGAAACTGGCATTTTACGTCGCTGAAAATTATCCCTACGAACTCCGTTTCGATCAGGTAGACCGGCAGTTACAGATCATTACGAAGCAAATACGGCCCGTTGGCGCATGGGAAGAAAACACTGGTATTACCGAACTGAAACCACAGCCCGCTACCATCAACGGACGCGCATTTCGGGAGTTTGTGATGTACCGCTCCACCTTTTTTCCGCTCAACAGTCAACCCATCCGACTGCCTGCCGTCACCCTGACGATGCTGCGCGCCAAACCCGCATCGACTTCGCTGACAACGCCCGCATCGGCTACGGCAACTGAGCCGGTTTCGTTTACCAGCTACCCGGTAAGTGTCACGGTAAAACCCCTGCCCGTCCGTGCCGGAACGGGGGTGGTACCGGTGGGCATTTTCCGGCTAATCGAAGAACTAAGCCGCTCCCGGCTGGCACCGGGACAAAGTACGGGCTACGAATTTCGGATTGAGGGTGAGGGGAACATTGCTGCGTTGCCCGCGCCTGTAGTGGTCGCTAACGCTGATTTTGACGTATTTCCGCCTGAAATTCGCCAGACGGTCAGTCGAACCAATGGACCGGTTACGGGCCAAAAAACGTTTCGCTACTTTATCGTGCCGAAGCAAAATGGGGAGTTTTCGTTGGGAAACACGTTCCAATGGGTTTACTTCAACCCCCAAACCGCCCAATATGACACCCTCCGATCACGGTTGAGCGTCCGGGTGGGTGGCCAGGCATCTCTCACGGCGGATTTAGCGCGTGATTCAGTCCGGGTGGATTCGACCGGAACGGGTGCGGGGTCTATCTATCAGGGCATTGATCTGGCCGACAGCAGCCGTCAGCCGCTCAATATTCCGGTGCTGATCCGTGCCATCGCCAACGTGCTGATTGTGGTGATGTTGCTGGGAATCATTTATGTCTTTTTTAAAAAATAGGACGCCCGCAGCTGCGTCCCTTACTCCCTACGAATGAGCAGCACTTACGGTACGATTTTCAAAATTTCCACCTTCGGCGAATCGCACGGCGCGGGTATCGGCGTTATAATTGACGGGTGCCCGGCGGGTTTGTCAGTCGATCTCGATTTCATTCAGGCCGAACTCGACCGGCGTAAACCCGGTCAGTCGCGCATCACCACCCAACGGCGAGAGGCCGACGAATTCGAGGTGCTGTCCGGCGTGTTCGATGGGCAAACACAGGGCACGCCCATCGCCCTGCTGATCCGTAACACCGATCAGCGCAGCAAGGATTACTCGCATATTTCGGAGCAATTCCGCCCGTCTCACGCCGATTTTACGTACCAGACCAAATACGGCTCGCGTGATCACCGGGGCGGAGGGCGGTCGTCGGCGCGGGAAACGGCCGCACGGGTGGCTGCCGGGGCGGTGGCTAAAATGCTGCTCCGGCAGCAGGGGATACAGATTCAGGCGTACGTATCGCAGGTGGGTACGCTGAAACTCGAAAAGCCGTATCAGGAGCTGACCCTGTCGCTGGCGGAAGAAAACGCCGTCCGCTGCCCCGACCCAGAAACGGCCGAGCGGATGTTCGCTTTCATCGACGAGACGCGCAAAAAAGGCGATTCCGTCGGTGGCGTTGTCGACTGTGTCATTACGGGCGTACCGGTGGGTTGGGGAGAGCCGGTATTCGATAAACTCCACGCCGAGTTGGGCAAGGCGATGCTGAGCATCAATGCCGTGAAAGGGTTCGAGTATGGCAGCGGTTTTGCCGGCGCGGAACTGTTCGGGTCACAGCACAACGACGAGTTTTTTACGGACGAAACGGGCCGGGTTCGGACGAAAACCAATCATTCGGGGGGCATTCAGGGGGGCATTTCCAACGGCGAGGACATCTACTTCCGCACGGCGTTTAAACCCGTCGCGACCATCATGCAGGATCAGGACAGCGTGGATGTACACGGTCAGCCGGTCACGGTATCGGGCAAAGGCCGTCACGATCCGTGTGTGGTGCCCCGTGCCGTTCCCATTGTCGAAGCCATGGCCGCGCTGGTCCTGGCCGATATGTATTTGCGAAACCGCACGGCGCAGGTGTAGGCGAAAATTTTAGTAAATTTGGTTCTAACTCATCCGGCACCTCATGCAAACTGGCCTGCTCGAACAAGCGTTGAAAATGCCCGATGCCTACGTCTTCATCGACCGGTTGCAGGCCGCGCTGGAACTGGAAAAAGCAGCCCGTCAGCATTTTTACGAGATCGTCGAGGAAAACAAAAAAATGGAGTTTATCAACGGCGAAATCATCTTTCACTCGCCGGTAAAACTCTGGCACAACGAAGCAACCGGATTTTTGTACCAAATGCTGGATGCGTACGTCCGGCGGAAGAAACTGGGCCATGTCGGTTTTGAGAAACTGCTGATCTCGCTGACCCGTAACGACTACGAACCCGACGTTTGTTTTTGGGGAAAGGCAAAATCACGGCAATTCAAGCGGGATCAAATGCAGTTTCCCGTGCCGGATTTTGTGGCCGAAGTGCTCTCCAAGTCAACAGCCGCCAATGACCGGGGCGTCAAGTATCAGGATTACGAATCGCATGGCGTTCAGGAATATTGGATTATCGACCCTGACAAACAAACGCTTGAGCAGTATGTGCTGGAAGGCGACGTGTATGAACTGGTCCTGAAGGCATCCGACGGAACGGTCAGAAGCAGCGCCATCGACGGATTCAGCATTCCCATCAAGGCTATTTTCGACGAGGACGCGAACGCGGCTGCCTTGACGGCTCTATGGCATCCGTAGGCTCTTTCTTTTTCAGAACGGCCTGCATCAGCACGAAGCCGAAAAATCCGAACCCAATCGCCTGTGCCAGTAAACCAGCCGACAGCAGAGGACCGGACCAGTCAGGACGCTGCGTTTTGAAATAAGCCCCCAACAGTATTAGCACAATGCCTCCCAGCCAGAATCCGGCTGCCAGCAGCATGTATTTGTTCTTGATCGTTACCATAGTCGTTTGGAATGTATTTTACGGGCTACTCCGTCTCAAACCTATACTCCCGTTCCACGCGGCAGATGCGGACGGTGAAGGTCTGATACCACTCCGCCCGGCCCTGTTCCCGCGCCAGCGTGTGTTCCGAATGAAGCCGCCAGTTTTGGATAGCGTCCAGACTTTCCCAGTACGAAACCGTGATGCCCACTGTTTGCCGCGCACTTTCAACACCCAGAAAACCCGGTTGTTCAGCGGCTAATTCAACCATGCGGTCAGCCATGTCGGCGTAACCGTTGTCGGTGTCCGTGCGGATGGAAGTGAAGATGACGGTGTAGTAGGGCAGGGACGGGGTTTGGGCCAGCATACGGCGAAGATAAGCTATAAATCGCCCCCCAACGCCCGGAGCAAGGCCACTGCCTGAACGACGACTTGCCCCTGTAACTGCACCAACGATTGCTCTGTTGTCAGAATGGTGCGTTGCGCATCCAGCACGTCAAGGTAGGTGGTCAGGCCCTTGATGTACAGTTCGCGGTTGTAGAGTTCCGTTCGGCGGGCGAGTACAAGCACCTGTGCCTGTTCATCGACCTGCTGCCGAAGCAGGGTGTAATTGTCTAAGGCCACTTCGGCTTCGCGCTGGGCTACCTGAAACCGCTGCTCGTAGGTGGACTGCGCCGTTTGTACCTGCTGCTCGGCCAGCGCAACGTTCTTCAGGTTGCGCCCGCCCTCAAAAATTGGTACCGACGCATTCACGCCCAGGAGATACGTGACACTGTTCGGAAAGAATAGCGGTCCGATTTGCCCCGACAGAAAACCCGTTGAGCCGACCAACGCGACACGTGGTTTGCGCAACGCCCTGGCCACGTTCACATTGGCATCAGCGGCCTGCGTGAGTCGATCTGCCGATTGTAATTCGGGTCGACGGCGTACCAGTTCGGGCGGGATAGTGAGGAATGGAACCTGCAGCAACGTCGCGGGCAGACGACCGGGCGCGAGCGTGAACTGACCAGGGATCAGCCCCAGTAACTGCGCGAGTCCGTTCACCAATTCGGTCCGGCTGCGTTCGAGCGTACGGACCTGCACCCGTAAGCCGGCAATGTCTGTTTCGGCGCGCTGTACGTCGATCTGGCTGACCAAACCCACGCGGGCACGTTCGCGGATGATGCGCACGGTGGTGTCCCGCGCCAGAATGTTTCGCCGGAAAACGGCCTGTTCCGAATCGTTGGCCCGGACGAGGGTGTAAATACGAGCTATTTCCGAGGCTACAATCAGGCGGATGCTCCGAAAATCGGCTTCCGTAGCCTGCGCCTGCAAATCGTTCACGCGGACGGTTTGCTTAATCCGGTTGAACAGATCCAGTTCGTAGCTTGCGTTGACCGGAATCGAAAACGTATTAAACTGGATCCGCTGTCGTTGCGCATCGGTGACATTGGCTAACTGAAATGGCCGGTTGGGGGCCAGACTCTGCGTGGTCAGGGTTGGGGCTAACTGCACCGATGGTTTGAGAAACGTTTCGGCAATCTGGGTGCGGAGCCGGGCTTCCTGCAACCGGTTAACGGCTACTTTAAGATCGGCATTTTCGCGTAAACCCACGGCAACCAGCGAATCGAGTGTGGGGTCATTGAATCGCTGCCAGCCGCTCAGGTCGGGTGTTTGGGCCGCTACCGGACTGATTTCAGTAAATAACAGGAGTACTAAAAAGAACCGCCAAATCATGTGCACCTATATAAATGTCGAAATTGTTTGTAACGATAAATCAACCTGGAAATAGTGAGTTTCGTCCGGTCTGGATTTGTCATCTTACTTTTTTTCGGCTGGCTTGTCTACTCTAATCCGCACCACGGCGTTATCGGCTAACTGGTCGGTGGGGTTGCTCACCAACCGTTCATTCCCCGACAAACCACCGACCACTTCCAGCGACGTGCCAAAGTCGCGGCCGAGGGTGACCGGTGTGATCTTTACTACATTGTTGGGCGTAATCAGCACCACACGCGGTCCTTCAGGTGTCACCATCAACGTGTTGGCCGGAATCACCACCGGCGGATTCGTGATTTTAGCCGGAAACTTCACGTTCCCGTACAACCCCGCTACCAGTTCGCGCTTTTGATTCGGAATGGCTACTTCGACCAGCAGCGTTCGGGTTTGGGTGCGCAGTGTACCCGACGTGCGTACGACTTTGCCGGTAAACATCCGCCCCTTCATTTCGGGCACCGTCACCACGGCGGGCATCCCGATTTTAATGGCCTGGTAATACGTCTGCGGTACGTCGACATACACCCGAAGCGTATCCAACTGCGAGAGCGTAAACAGGGCCATTCCGGTACCGGCCTGTACCAGATTGCCGACTTCGGCGTTGCGGGCCGTAATCATGCCGTTGAACGGCGCGTGAACTTCCTGCAAACTGCGCAGGGCCTGTATCCGGCGCAAACCCGCCTGCCCAACGTTCACCGCCGATTGCCGGGTGTCGATGTCCTGCTGCGCGATGGCACCCGGCAGCGTGACGCTTTGAACCCGCGTTAAGTTAGCCCGCGCAAATTGCAAATCAGCCTGGGCGCGGACCACGTCCTGCTCGATTTCGGGGGCTTCGACGGTCGCCAGCAACTGCCCCCTTCGCACGATGGAGCCTAAATCGACAAAGCGTTTGCGAACAAACCCCTGCGTCCGGGCGTACAGATTCGTTTCGCGGTACGGACTGATCTGGCCCGGTAACGTCAGTCCGTTTGTGTCGCCAATCGCCTTTACCGTTACCACGCTCACCAATTGGACGCGGTTGGTGGTTTCGTCGGATGCTGCTTTGAGTTCCTGCTGATTCCTGATGCGCGGCAATACGCCAAAAAACACGAATACGGCGATGAGTGCCAGTACTGGAAGGATGATCTGTAAAAAACGTTTCATAGTATCGGATTAACAGCAAGTTGTTCCACCCGGACCACCGCGCTTTTGTTGATGGGGCCGTAGAGGTGAGGAAACAACTCGGCATTGGTGGCAACTTCGTAAATTAACTGACTCGTCAGCCGGTCCGCGTCGAGGTGCAGGAGCAGCAGATCCGGTATATTTTGGTAGTAGCGTTCCAGCACACCGGCCACTTGCTCCGCTTTCGAGAGGTGAATAAACCCTTCCGTGGCTAAGCTGGCCACTTCATAAACCGGCGAATCCGCTTGCCGGAGCCAGTCGGCAGCAGTGGTAATGTGGTAGATCATGGTTAGTAACGGTTCGTCGCTAATAAAAAGCTATTACGCTGAAAGCAGCCCCAATGTTGAACGGTCCGTCATCTGCCTTCTCCCACGGGGCCTGACTGCTGACCCGGATAAACGTTGGGCCATTGGTTACGCCAGCCTTGAAGAAGACCTGTCCGAAATTCTTTTTCCCATACATATTGACCAACTCAACTGCCAGAACGAAGTCGTTTTGAAGGACAAGTTGCTCCGCAGAAATGTCTTTACTGAACAGTTGCTTTCCTGCGGGTAACGTGGCTACAATGCTCCGGCGCAGCAGATTTTCGCCCGGCTTTCCGTCTATCAGCGCATAGAAATTGATTCGTATCTGCAGACTGTCACTGTAATTGTCATCAAGTATAATGTTCACTTCTTTGATTAAAGCGGCCTGTTTCAGCCGGATGGGAATACCGAGTTCGGTACCCAACGACTCGCCCCCAAAGCTGATATTCGCCACGCCACCCGGTTTATTTCCAAGCCGGTGCGCTTTGCTGCGTTTGCTCACCACGCTGACATCGCGAAGCTGCATTATCCGTTCAGCCAGGCGGACAGCCGCCGGTACGCTTTCTCGTAACGACGCAATGGTAAACTCCTGTGGTTGATAGCCCACCGCCGACACCAGCAATTGCTGAGCGGGTAATGCTTTTGAAATGATCAATGTAAAGCGGCCTTTCTCATCGGCCACTGTTCCAATTTTAAGTGCTGGAACGCCTACACTGGCAAATGCAATCGGCTTGCCCTGTAAGTCGACTACCCGGCTCTCAATTTGCTGAGCGAAGCAACCTACGGTTAAAACTGTTAAAATAATTAAGGAGAAAGTGGCTTGTTTCATCTCACTAATGGTGCTTCGGTCAGCAACGGGTTTCGTTTGTCGTGTGATTCAACCTCCTCCGCCCGTGGCTTTTTATCGGCTAAATAGCTGAACACGACGGGTACAAACAGCAGCGTCGCGAAGGTAGCCAGCAGCAGACCACCAATTACGGCGCGGCCCAGCGGAGCGTTCTGTTCGCCACCTTCGCCTAAACCGAGCGACATGGGCAGCATCCCGATAATCATCGCCAGAGCCGTCATCAGGATCGGGCGGAGCCGGGTTCGTCCGGCTTCGAGGGCGGCCTCCATCCGGTCGTACTGAAAGACGTGTAGTTGCTCCTGCGCGAAGCTAACCAGCAAAATACTGTTGGCCGTAGCCACCCCAACCGACATGATGGCTCCCATCAGCGACGGAATACTGAACGTCGTTTGTGTCAGAAAGAGCATCCAGATAATGCCGCACATGGCACCCGGCAGGGCCGTAATGATGATAAACGGATACCGGAACGACTGGAAATTGACGACCATTAGCAGGTACACCAATATGGCCGCAAACAGCAGCCCGATGCCCAGCCGCGTGAAGGCACTGTTCATGCTTTCGACCTGACCCCGGATCAGAATCTGGTTGCCCGGCTTGAGATCTTTTTTATAGTCGGCAATAATTTTCTCGATGTTCGCCGACACAGAACCCAGATCAGTTCGCTCCACGGACGCATAAATGTCGTAGGTCGGCTGCGTGTTGTTGCGGTTCACAATGGCGGGCGTTACCCGGCGTTCGATGCGCGACACGTTCGAGAGGGCCTGTGGGGTGACTTCGCCGGTGTTCAGCGACAGGGGTGTCTGCATAAACTTGTCCATCGTGTTGAGTTTATACGGCGGGGTCTGCACGGCGATCAGGTACGGGAAACCGGTTTTCGGATCGGGCCAGAAGTTGGGCGTTACCTGCGCCGTGCCGCTGAGCGAAACCAGCAGATTGTTCGCTACCCGCTGTTCGCTCAGGCCGAGTTGATTCGCCCGTTCGCGGTCGATGTTTACGAACAGTTCCGGCGCGTTCATCACCTGATGCAGGTGTACATCAACCGCGCCCGGCACCCCGGCGACGCGCTGCTCAATTTTTTTGGCGATCTTAACGTTGTTCGCCCGGTCGAAACCAATTACCTGAATATCGATGGGCGAGGTCAGACCAAAATTCAGAATCTGGCTGACGATATCGGCGGGCGTGAAAAATACGGTTACGCCGGGCAGCGTTTCCCGGAGTTTCTCACGCAGGGTACGGATGTAGTTGCCGGTTGGCTGCGATTTTTCTTCCGTTAATGCCACCAGCAACTCGGCATCGGCTGAACTAACGGTTGAGTTATCCTGAAAGACAAAATTGTAGCTTTCTGATGTCAGGCCGATGTTACTGATGACGGTGCTGATTTCGTCGGCCGGAATGGTCTGCCGTACGATGCGTTCTACCTGACTGGCAATCCGTTCGGTCTCTTCTAATCTGGCCCCGGCGGGTGCCCGAAGGTGGAGCCGAAACTGACCCGCATCGACGCTCGGAAAGAAATCGCGGCCGATGAACGGTACCATAAACGCGGTAAACCCGGCAACGCCCAGAAACAGGAACAGCACGGCTTTGCGGTGACCTAAACCCCAGGACAGCACCCGCAGGTAGCGACGCTGGAACCGCTCGAAGCCCCGGTTAAATGCCCCGTAAACAGCGGTAAACCCGCTTTTCTTCGGCTTTTTATACCCCGCATGACCGTTACCCGCATGACCATTCAGTTGGGGACGTGCATGTTGGGTTTCGTGTTTCAGGAGCAGATCGGCCAGCATAGGCACCAATGTCCGCGAGAGAACGTACGACGCCAGCATGGCAAACACGACCGACATCGCCAGCGGCCCGAACAGAAACCGCGCCGGACCTTCCAGAAACAGTACCGACACAAACACGATACAAATCGTCAGCGTAGCTACCAGCGTCGGTGTGGCAATCTGATGCGCTCCTTCCAGAATGGCTCGTCGGAGGGGTAGGCCCAGTTCTTCGTTGCGGTGAATGTTTTCGATGGTCACTGTCGCGTCGTCCACTAAGATACCGATGGCTAAGGCCAAACCACCCAGCGTCATGATGTTGAGCGTTTCGCCGAGCAGGTACAAAATGGTGATGGACGCCAGAATGGATAGCGGAATGGAGATGGCGACGATCAGCGTACTCCGCCAGCTACCCAGAAACAAGAGAATCATGGCCGCTGTGAGCAGGGCCGCAATTGTCCCTTCGACCAGCACACCCTGAATCGACGCCCGCACAAAAACCGACTGGTCAAACAGTTCGACAATCTTTAACCGGCCCGGCGCAGCAGCCCGAACGGTGGGGATAATCCGGCCCCGAATTTCGTCGACAATGGCGGTGGTGGAGGCATTACCGATTTTAACGATGCTCATCAGTACGCCTTTTACACCGTCCTGTTTCACCATATTCGTCTGCACCGACGAGCCATCGTGGATGTTGGCCACGTCGCGCATGTGGATCGTTACGCCACCGACCGTTTTCACCGGTACATCGTTCAGCAGCGTAATTACTTCGGGTTTGGTGTTGAGCCGCACCGAATATTCTTTTTCGCCCAGCCGCAGCGAACCACTCGGCAGCGTCAGGTTTTGGGCTGATACCGCATTGACGATTTCTTCCGGTGCCACGCCCCGTGCCGTCATCAGTTCGGGGTCCAGGTCGACCATAATCTGCCGGGACCGGCCACCAAAAGGCTGTGACAACCGGCTCCCCGGCACGGTCGAAATCTGCGGGCGAATCCGGGTAACGGCGTAGTCGGTGATCTGCGATTCGGTCAGGCTGTCCGACGACAGACCCAGTTGCAACACCGGTACGTCGGTGGCATTGTAGCGAACAATAATCGGGGGTTGGGTACCGGGTGGCATTCGGACGCGAATCGTCTGCGAAATGGCCGTCACCTGCGACATGGCTTCCTCGATCTTCACCGTGGGCTGAAAAAAGATTTTTAGCACCGCAATGCCATTATACGTCTGCGATTCGACGCGCTGAATGTCGGAGGTATTGTTAATGATCGACGTTTCGGAGAAGTTGGTGACCATTTTCTCCATCTCATCCGTCGATAGGCCCTTGTAGGTCCAGATAACCGAAACAACCGGAATATTGATCTTCGGGAAGATATCGGTCGGCATTTGCCGGATACTGACGATGCCCAGAATGAGGATGAGCAGGGCCATGACGGCAATGGTGTATTTTTTCTCAAGCGCAAGGCGAACGATCCACATAGCAGGCGAAATAGGGTAAGCAGTTGAGAATGAGCACAGTCGGCTTATCCGTATTTCTACTCAATTCTTGCCGGGAACATTGAGTAAATTGTACAAAAGCAAGGACGAAATGGTATTCCACTTTTGCCCCGAACAGGCGATAGACAAATATGGTTGCAATTTCCGGGTAATCGCAACGATTCGGATTGACTTATTCCGGGATAGACTTGCGCTCAGGCAAGAACTTTCGGGAGGTCTGTCCATTGGAAAGGCAGGAGGTATGTTCTTTCTAACCATGTGGGGTAAACGTTAGGGGAGACAGCACGTCCGGCTTTATCGTACCTTTGTCGCTATATACCTGAATTTTGATCTCCCGCCACCCGTAAACCGGTGGGAAACGCTTTATGAACTATTTATCAGCCGAGAATTTAACCAAATCGTTTGGCGACCGCTACCTGTTTCGTAACCTGACCTTTGGCCTGAGCCGGGGCGACAAAGTTGCCATTGTAGGGGCTAATGGCTCCGGTAAAACAACCCTTTTGTCCATCCTGGCCGGTACGCAGCAACCCGACGAGGGCATCGTGAGCCGACGCAAAGATATCTCCGTCGGGTACCTCGATCAGCAGCCGGAGTTCAACGAGGGCCTGACCGTGATGGAAGTGGTGCTGGCCGGCGAAAGTGCCCAACTCAACGCCGTCCGGGCCTACGAAAAAGCGTTGCTGCACGACAATCCCGACGCGCTCGACCGGGCGATGCAGGACATGGAGAAACTCGAAGCCTGGGATTACGAAGCCCAGATTCGCCAGATACTCGGTCAGTTGGGCATTCAGGACGTGGAGCAGACCATCTCGACCATGTCGGGCGGGCAGCGCAAACGGGTGGCTCTGTCGCGGGTGCTGATCCAGAATCCCGATCTGCTGATTATGGATGAGCCGACCAACCACCTCGATCTCGAAGCCATTGAATACCTCGAATCGTTCCTCTCGACCAGCAACAGTACGCTGCTGATGGTATCGCACGACCGGTATTTCTTAGATAAAGTATGCAACCAGATTGCCGAATTGGACACCGGCGAACTGTACGGCTACAAAGGCAACTACGCGTATTTTCTGGAGAAGAAAGCCGAACGCCACGCCAAAACAGCCGTTGAATTAGAGAAGAACCTGAATACGTTCCGCAAAGAACTCGACTGGATGCGTCGGCAACCCAAAGCCCGTACCACCAAAGCGCAGTACCGCATCGACGCCTTCGATGATTTGAAAGAGAAGGTAAGCGGCAAGCGCGTCGAGGGCGAACTGGACTTCAACCTGCGGGTGTCGCGGCTCGGCAGCATGATCATGGAGGTCGAAAACCTCAGCAAAAAATTCGACGAAAAAGTACTGCTGGATCACTTCAGCTATACCTTCAAGCGGCAGGACCGGGTGGGGCTGATCGGTAAAAATGGTATGGGCAAAACAACCCTGCTGAACATGCTCACCGGCGAACTGCGGCCCGACGCCGGCATCATCAAAACCGGCGGCACCGTCAAGTTTGGCTATTACACGCAGTCGGAACTGAACCTGCCCGAAAACGCCCGCGTCCTCGACGTGGTGCAGGACGTGGCGGAGGTGATGAAAATGGCATCCGGCGAAACGATTACGGCCACGCAGCTTTTGCACCATTTTTTGTTCGACCGGCAGAAACAGTACGATTTCGTGCACAAGCTGAGCGGGGGCGAAAAACGGCGGCTGCAACTGCTGCTGGTACTGGTGCAGAATCCGAACTTCCTGATCTTGGACGAGCCAACCAACGATCTGGACATCACGACGCTGAACGTGCTGGAGGAGTTTTTAGTCAACTTTCCCGGCTGCATCATCATCGTCACCCACGACCGTTATTTCATGGACCGGCTCGTCGAACACGTATTTGTGATGGAAGGGGAGGGCAAGATCAAAGACTATCCCGGCAACTACACCGAGTACCGCGAGTGGCGCGATGTACAGAAGCGGACGGCTAACATTACCCCGGCGTTACCATCGGCCCCGGCGAAGAACCAAACACCGGAGCCGGTAGTTACGACAGTTGAAACGCCCCGGCCGGCGACGCGCAAAAAACTGTCGTTCAAAGAGATAAAGGAGTATGAAACGCTCGAAAAAGAAATCGCTGACCTGGAACAACGGAAACTCGTGTTAGCGGATCATCTAAGTATGGGCGGCACCCACGAACAACTCATGGGCTGGTCGCGGGAAATCGAGAACGCCGACCGGCAGATTGCCCAAAAATCAGACCGCTGGCTCGAACTGGCGGAGGACATTTAAGGATTGAGTGGTAGAATGATTGACTGGGTAAGGGGTTTTACTTATCCAGTCAATCATTCTACCAATCAATCATTCCCTATCATGGATCAACTCGTTGACTTTTTTCGCTATCTGCTCAATTCCGAGGAGATCATCCGTACGGGTGGTCTGGTGTTGATTACGCTGATTATTCTCATTGAGAACGGTCTGTTTTTTGGGTTTTTCCTTCCCGGCGACTACCTCCTGTTTTTATCGGGGGTGTTTGCGGGTACGCATCTTCTCAACGTACCGCTGTGGCTCCTGCTGGTGTGTATTTATGGAGCCGCCGTTTTGGGGTCATTGATGGGGTACGCCACCGGTCATTACGCGGGTGGCCGACTCCAGAACCGGCCCGATTCGCTGTTTTTCAAGAAAAAGTACATCGAAACCACCCGCGAAGCCTTCATCAAGTACGGTAATGGTGCCCTGATTATCTCGCGGTTCCTGCCCATTGTCCGTACGTTTGCGCCTATCCTGGCCGGGCTGATTCACATGAATTTCCGGCAGTTTATGCTCTATAACCTTATTGGCGGTGCTATTTGGGTATTTACCTTAGTGAGTGCGGGCTATTACCTCGGCGAACGGTTCCCCGGCATCATTCACTACGTGCATTACATCATTATCTTCTTCCTTGGCATTACGACAATTACCGTTATTCGCGGCTACCTGAACGCCCGGCGCGATATGGCGAAGAAAGGAGAAGCGGAGGGCGTCTGAGGCAGAAGAACCAGAGCAGCCACCAACAAAACAGTCAGCCCACAATGGGCTGGCTGTTTTGCTATTATAAGGAACAGAGACGCTTAGAACTTAGCTTTCACCTGTTTGGCGTCCTTCGTCACCTGGTCTTTGGTCAACTTGGCTTTCTTGTTAACCAAGTCTTTGTTGTCCTGACTAATGGCATCCTTATCACCGGCCACTTTGTCCATATTCTTTTTGTCGTGCATCATTTTCATGTCGGCTTTGTCAGCAGCAACCTGTCCTTTAGCAGCGGCAACGTCGGCCTTCTTTTTCATTTTGTCCTGGGCCTGGGCGGCTCCGAACGTAAGCGCGGTCAGGACCAGCGCGGTAAGCATTGCGTTTTTCATAGTGTTGGTAGTTAAATAGTAAACCAGTTAGTAAACTCGTGTAGGTGGCGGTTGTTTAAACCAACGCTTATTCTAATGCCACTTTAATCTGATTAAGAGACGCTTACCTAATAGTCGCCACCAGCACCACCGCCACCGAAACTGCCACCGCCGAAGCCGCCAAAACCCCCACCTCCGCTGCTCCCCCCACCAAAGCCACCGCCGGACGAACTGCCCCAGCCAGAGAACGTAGTGGGAAAAAACACGGGGAAAAATCCACCGCCCCGGTTAGAACGGTTGCCGCCCCCACCGTTGCGGTTGCGGAAAATGATGAAGAGAATGAATAACCCGAGTAACAGCCAGATAATCCAGGAACCGTCGTCGTTGCCGGTATTGGCCGATGGATCGGCTTTGTACTCTCCGCTGGCCCGTTTGATAATTTCGGTCGTGGCGGCATCTAATCCGGCATAGTACTGTTCCTGCTTGAAGTAGGGCGTCAGGGTTTCGCTGATAATGCGTTTGGCAATGGCATCGGGAATGGCCCCTTCGAGTCCGTAGCCCGTTGAGATATAGACCTTTCGCGTTTCGGTAGCCCAGCAGAGCACTAAGCCGTTGTTTTTGCCCTTGGTGCCGACCCCCCACTTGCGCCCGATCTGAAAGGCATAGTCGCCGATGGGGTAGGGATCGGTTGTTTTGACGATAATGATTGCGATCTGCGTGGAGGTCGAATCGTTGTAGGCCGTCAGTTTACGCTCCAACTGCTCCCGTTCGTTCGGTTGCAGAATCCCGACGAGATCGTTGACTAAGCGCGGGGGATTGGGTCGTTCGGGCAGGGCCGGGTTGTCCTGCGCCCGGAGCGTGAAGGTGGTGAACAGCAATAAAGCAAACAGCCACCCGTGGGCGGCCTGTGTAATGCGGTGGAAAAAAGAGGGGGTCTGCACGGATAAATTAGTCAAACGAAATATCGTCGGGAAGTTCGTTGATGTCGTCGGTGGCGCGGGGGAAAAACTGTTTCAACTGTTGCCCGGCCCGTTCGATGCCTTCCGCCAACCCGGCAACGTAATCGCTGGCGGTAAAATGCTGACGCAGTATGTCTTTGGTACTATCCCAGAAACCGGCCGGTACGCGCTGATCAATGCCTTTGTCGCCCACAACGGCAAATTTTCGGTCGGTAACGGCAAGGTAAAACAGCACCCCGTTTTGCTCCTGCGTTTCGTGCATCCCCAGCGTACCAAACACCTGAATTGCTCGTTTTACCGGATCGCCATCGGGACAGGTAGCTTCGACATGCACCCGAATTTCGCCCGACGTCGCTAATTCGGCGTCGCGGATGGCGGTAATAATCTGCTGCTGTTGCTCCGGGGTAAACAGGTCTTTGGTAGCCATTAGGAGAGGAGTTAGTGGTTGGTAGATAGTGGTTAGTAGCGATATAGCCGTGTCAGGTTTGAGAACCCGGCACCATCGGCATCGTCTGCTACTGACCACTGCCTACCACCCACCAATCACTAAATTAAAACTGCACCGTTGGGGCGTTTTGGGCGGCCTGCGATGCCTCGAAGAAGCCTTTCACGCCGAAGCCAAAGATACCGGCGAACAGGTTGTTCGGGAACGACCGTACCGAGACGTTGTAATCCTTAACGACACCGTTAAAGTCATTCCTCGCCACTGAAATGCGGTTTTCCGTGCCTTCCAGTTGCGCCTGTAATTCGGAGAAATTCTGCGTGGCTTTTAACTGCGGGTAGCTTTCGGCCACGGCCAGTAACCGCGACAGGGAGCCGCTCAACTGGTCCTGTGCCGCCTGGAATTTCTGGATGTTTTCGGGCGTCAACTGGCTGGCGTCTACTTTAATACCGGTGGCATTGGCCCGCGCCTGAATCACGGCCGTGAGGGTACTTTTCTCGAAATTGGCGGCTCCCTGCACTGTCCGAACCAAGTTCGGAATCAGGTCGGACCGGCGTTGGTACTGCGTTTGTACCTGTGCCCATTTTTCCTGAACACTGGCATCTTTCTGCACCAGACCATTGTACGAGCTGCACCCGTAGAAGCCGAACAACAAGGCGAGGACGACTACGGCAATTAATCCTTTTGACATGATTTTGCGGATTGAAAAGGTTGTGAATGGGGCAAAGGTGCCTAAATGTACCGGTTCGCCGGAAAAAACTTTACCAATGGTCTTACGCCTTCTTTAACCACTTGTCCGGGTTGACAGTTGGCATCGGATAATCACTGCCAAGTGCCACGCTGTATTTTTCCTGCTCCGCCCGGCTCAGTTTCGACACTAAGTGCACCCGGTCGGCAGGTACATGAACCAGTTCGGGAAGCCAATGTTTCACGTACTCCCCCCGTTCGTCGTAGCGCGTGGCCTGACTGTAAATGTTAAAGTACCGGTCTTCGCGCGGGTCGTTGCCTACGCCGGCCACGTAATTCCAGTTGCCCCAGTTGCTGCACGGATCGTAGTCGACCAGCAAACTCTCGAAGTAAGCCGCTCCCCACGTCCAGTCGATGCCGAGATCTTTTACCAGAAAGCTGCCGACATTCTGACGGCCCCGGTTCGACATAAAACCCGTCGCATTCATCTCCCGCATGTTGGCGTCGATGAACGGAATACCCGTTTCGCCTTCCGCCCACTTAATGAATAGATTTTCGTCGCGCCGACCCTGTTTGCGGGTGTCATGCATGATGCCGCTCGGCTTAAAAATGCGGGTGCCGTAGCGCAGGGCCACAAACCGGAAAAAATCGCGCCAGATCAGCTCGAAAATCAACCAGTACGTCGAATCGTTCTTGGTGCGCTCAACTTCGTACCGCCTTACCTCGTGATACACCAGCCGGGGCGACAGACAGCCGAGCGACAGCCAGGCCGAAAACTTCGACGAATAATCTTCCCCCAATAGTCCGTTTCGGGTGTCTTTGTAGGTTTTGATGAGATCACGCTCCCAGATATAGCGCTCTAATCGTTGAAGAGCTACCGTCTCGCCCCCCTTAAATGGCACCGCCCGGCGCACATCCGGGATCAGTTCGTTCGGAAAGCCAAACGTGCCGATGGTTGGCATTTCGCCCGATTCCAGTCCGTCAACCAACTTAATTTCTTTCGGGGTTGGGATCAGGTCGCGTACGTCGGCTCCACGCTCGACTTTATTGCGAAACTGCGTAAACACGTCGGGCAGTTTGGCAATGTCAAAGGGCAGGTCGCGGACGTGGTACAACGTGGCTTCCCAAAACAGGTCAAAGTCGATGTTGAGTGGTTTCAGGCGTTTGCTCAGGGCCGACTCCACGTCTATTTCTTCCTGCGTTACCTCTTTGCTCGCATAAATCGCCCCGCAGTCATTGTCTTCGGCTAAGTCGGCCAGCACCCGAACGGGATCGCCGACGCGAACAATCAGGTCGGCCCCTTTCGCCCGCAGCGACTGGCGCAGGTCGGCAACGGCTTCGATCAGGAATTCGGCGCGGTAGATGCCGGCTTTGCGGACGCCCAGGTGCGGTAATTCGCGAAACCATTTCGGGTCGAACACAAAAACGGGCAGTACGGTCTTCGCATCGTCGACGGCTTGCGCAAAGCCTTCATTGTCGTGCAGGCGCAGGTCGTTGCGGAACCAGTATAAAATTCGATTGGGCATTGGTCAGTTGAGTGAGTGCTGCTATTTAAACCCAGTCGATGCGGCATTGGTTTAGGGCATTGGTTAACTTGCTGCCCTACTTCTCAGGATTAGTATGAACCTCGACCTTACCGGAAAAACGGCACTCGTTTGTGGCAGCACGCAGGGCATCGGCAAAGCCACCGCCCACGAATTAGCCCTATTGGGGGCTTCGGTCATTCTCATGGCCCGCAACGAAACAGCCCTGATTGCTACAGTAGCGGAGTTACCCACCAAACCGGGTCAGACACACCACTATCTCGTGGCCGATTTTAACGAAGCGGGCAGCGTAAAAACGGCCCTCGACGCCTATTTGGCTACTCACCCCGACGTTCACATCCTGATTAACAACACCGGCGGACCAACCGGCGGACCGCTCATCGACGCGACGGCGGAACAGTTTATTCACGCGTTCCATAACCACCTGCTCAACAACCAGACGCTGGTGCAGGCCGTAGTACCTGCCATGACGCGATTGGGCTACGGCCGGATCGTGAACATCATCTCGACCTCCGTGAAGCAGCCGATTGTGGGGCTGGGCGTCTCGAACACCATTCGCGGGGCGGTAGCGCAGTGGGCTAAAACGCTGTCGCTGGAGTTGGGGAAGTTCGACATTACGGTGAATAACGTATTGCCCGGTTCCACGCAAACCGCCCGTATTGACGGACTAATTCAGTCGCGGGCGCAGGCATCGGGCAAAACGGAGGATGAAATCCGGGCGCAGATGATCGGCGAAATTCCGATTGGCCGCTTCGCCACGGCGGAAGAGGTAGCCGCAGCCACCGCGTTTCTCTGCACGCCCGCTGCCGCATCAATTTCGGGTATCAACGTGCCGGTGGATGGCGGTAAAACGGGTGGATTGTAAGGAGGTACATGAATTGAAAAGACGCGCGTCAATGTTATGAATTTTGCCGAAAAACACTGTATTTACTATCAGTGATTAATACAAATTCACTTATACAACAAATCCAACAAATGAGATACAAACGCCCTGTAATTTGGCTAACCCTATCGTTTTTAATTTTCACGTTTGGCTGTAGAACACCTGCACAAACATTGTTACAAGGCAGTAATCCAAATGTTAAAGTTGAATTACTGTTTGAAATAGATGGTTGTAAAGTGTATCGCTTCTACGACGGCGGCTCTCCACGCTACTTTACTAAATGCAAAGATGGAAGTAGTTCAGTGGGCTGGATTCAATCCTGTGGTAAAAACTGCGCATTCTACTCAGAAAATGTTACCAGCTACACTAAGGGCGAGTGAATTTAGCCATGATACGTTATCTTACCATCAACGATAACAATACTCGTTGACTCCCACAACACAAATGTAGTTACACAAGCGGTCATCACTAAAAAAGAGCACAAACAGACGCCTTTATGGCGTCTGTTTGTGCTCTAATCCGCATGGCAAATCTGCCCGTTACGCAACGGCTCCTTCCTTCAGCCGTTCGGCGTTTTCGGCGATGCGGAGCTGCTCGATGAATTCGCCGATGTCGCCATCCATTACCGCAGGGAGGTTATGTACCGTCAGGCCGATTCGGTGGTCGGTGACGCGGCTTTGCGGGTAATTGTAGGTACGGATTTTGTCGGAACGGTCGCCACTGCCCACCATCGTTTTGCGCTGCGAGGCAATGGCCGCGTTGTGTTTGCTCAACTCGATTTCGTACAGCCGTGACCGCATCACCGTCAGGGCTTTCTCGTAGTTTTTCAACTGTGACCGCTCATCCTGGCACTGCACAATCATACCCGTCGGTAAATACGTCAGCCGGACGGCGGAGTACGTCGTGTTGACGGACTGACCACCCGCACCCGACGAACAGAAGGTGTCTTTACGGATGTCGTTCATGTTCAGGTCGATGTCTACCTCTTCGGCTTCGGGCAACACCGCCACACTGGCCGCCGAGGTATGAATTCGCCCCTGCGTTTCGGTAGCCGGTACGCGCTGCACCCGGTGAACACCCGACTCGAATTTCATTTTACCGTACACATCTTCGCCTTCGATTTCGGCCACAATTTCTTTGTACCCGCCCGATGAGCCTTCGGTAAAGTCGACGATGGACAGCCGCCAGCCCATTTTCTCGCAGAAACGCTGGTACATGCGGAAAATATCGCCCGCAAAAATGGCCGCTTCGTCGCCCCCGGTGCCACCCCGGACTTCCAGAATGATGTTTTTGCTGTCGTTGGGATCTTTGGGCATCAGCATTTCCTTCAGCAGTTCTTCCTGCTGTTCCCGGCGGGGCATCAGTTCATCGAGCTCGGTTTTGGCCATTTCCCGGAAGTCTTCGTCCTTTTCGGTCGAAATGATGGCTTTGGCCCCGTCAATGTCTAATAAAATCTGCTGGTACGTCTGATACTGTTTGACGATCTTTTCGAGGTCCTTGTATTCTTTGCTGAGCTTCATGAACTGTTTCTGGTCCGAAACGACTTCGGGCTGAACAATCCGCTGCGATACTTCATGGAAGCGTTCGCTGATGGCTTCTAACTGGTCAAGCATGGTGTCTGGTATATGGCTGTTCGCCCGTATTCTCCCTTGGGATGAACCGTTGGCGGCTGTGGTGACTGATTTGAAACCCCAAAGTTACGAATTTTCGGGCGTCCAATGGTTCAGCGACCTGTGGTGGTGCGCTACCTTTGCAACCAGCCTACCGGGTAAAACGTTACCTGATTAACTGACCAGCACGCGCCAACCATGAACCGTTACCCGTTGATTCTCCTCGTTACAACCTTTTTTTTGTCCGCCTGCAAT
Source organism: Cytophagales bacterium (assembly GCA_038327655.1). Classification (GTDB taxonomy): domain Bacteria; phylum Bacteroidota; class Bacteroidia; order Cytophagales; family Spirosomataceae; genus JBBQLG01. The sequence goes on along the minus strand of JBBQLG010000021.1, from coordinate 26,308 downwards.
CCCGAACGCGTGCAGTACACCGATGCCCTGAAACAGGAGATGGCCGATAATAAAATCAAGCGGCTGACCACGCCCCAAATCACGGATGCCGTCAACGAATGGGGGGAGCAGATTGCCCGCGTCGCGCAAACGGAATGGAACGATAAACTCAAAGCCGGAGCCGAACCCAAAGCCTTGTGCCGACTCGATGGATTACCAAAAACCCGCGCTTTGGCCAAAAAATACGCCATCGACATTCAGTTGTTGGGCGCGGCCGACGTGAAAAACCCGAAATTCAGCCAGAAAGAGCGCGATGTTCTGGATGCGTACCTGTACAATACCGAAAACAAGCTGGAGCAGATTTCCAACATTCAGCGGATTGGCGACACGCTGTACGTCTATAACGCGCCGGTTCCGGTGAGCAATCCGATCTGTAAAACCTGCTTCGGCGATCAGCCACAACCACTGGCCGTCTGGCGACTGGCGTTCCATAAACGGGAGGTAATCCGGCGCATCAACATCCGCAAGAAATAACTATATTCAGGAATCACTAACCGGAATGCGTCATGGAAGTCGTTGCGTACAAATTGCCGATCACCCTGGAGGAGCGGGAGGAAGGACCGGACGAAATCCGGCTACCGGCCACGCTGGAAGAATTTTGGGAACTGGTCGAGGAGGTCGAGTACAACATTGAATACCTAAACGGCGAAATCATTTCCTTCATGGGCCATGCCAGCGACATTCACGAAGCTCTGATTATGACATTGGGCGGGTTATTCTACAATTATTATTATGACCTGCCCGATTACCGGGTGTTGGGCAGCAACGTCAAAATCTTCTCTGAACTCAGTGTCGGTGGTTTGAACGCGGATTTATCGGTGGTACGCGGCCCGTCGGATTTTAAGGAACTGCCCAGCGGCCGTTTGTCGAAGTGCATTATCCGGAATCCGGAAATTGTTGTCGAAGTCCTGTCGGCAAGTACCCGGAAGTACGATCTTGGTGAGAAATTAGCCTGTTACAAGACCATCCCCGCGTTGCAGCACGTCGTATTTGTCGACCAGCGCAAACCCCTTGTATCCGTGTATTCCCGGTTAACGGAGCCGAATCAATGGCTCAACATCGACTATCCATTATTGACCGATACCGTAAAAATTGGTGAGTTGACCCTGCCGATGACGGAAATTTATCGCAAAACACTGTTCACAACCCCCGCCTGAGTGTTGGCCCAGTCGATGAGTTGGCGGGCGGTTTGGGCCGGGTCATCGCCCGAAACCGGTAGGGGAGACGTCAGGGCCGGGTCCCGCTGAGACAGGCCGTGCAGGTACGCCTTGTCGTAATAATCGAGGGTCAGATCGGCGACCGTGGCATAATCGTTTGTTAGCAGTGCATCCAGGGCTTGTTTGGTTGTCTGCCCGCCCAGCCGTCGTTCGATGCGTTTGGTGGCCTCAATCAGCAAGTCATGGTCGATGCCGGTATATTCCCGGACCAGCCGCTCAATCCGTACTTCCTTGGGCACGTCCACGAACGCAACGGGCGCGGCCCGCATCTGCTGCCACAGCACCATCGGGATGAAACACGAACCCACATTCCGGCTTTCGTCTTCCAGCCAGATTCGTTTAGTCCAGTCTAAGTGCTGCCACTGTTCAAAGATCAGGTTCTCAAATTGCTCGGTGCTGGGTTGGGGTAATTGCCCGATGGCGCCGTAGGATGAGCCTTTGTGGTGCGCTAATCCTTCGAGGTCGATAATCTGCTCGCCCTGTTCCGCCAATGCTTTCAGAATATCCGTTTTGCCACTGCCCGTTTTGCCACCCAGAATCAGCAGCGGCCGGGGTTGCCCCAGACCTTCCAGCACGGCGTTTCGGTACGCTTTGTAGCCGCCGATGAGCGTGGTAGCCGTTACACCCGCCGTGTTCAGTAGCCAGGCAAAACTACCGCTGCGCATCCCACCCCGCCAGCAATGCACCAGTACCTCTTTGTTTTTCGGGTTCAGTTTGCGCGACTGCTTCACGAAGCCCGCCATTTTCGGCCCCACCATGTCCAGACCCGCCAGCACAGCCGCGTCTTTACCCGCCTGTTTGTATTTCGTGCCGATCACCGCTCGTTCGGCATTGTCGAACAGGGGAATATTGACCGCACCGGGGATGTGGGCATGGTCGAACTCCCCCGGCGACCGCACGTCGATGATGGGCAAGGCCTGGGCCTGTTTCAGGAAATTGTTGACGTCAAGGGGCATAGGGCAGGTGCCGGAATCTTGCTTCCGAAATAATTACAATTCGCGGAGGTACATCTGAATGGTATTCTCTAAGCCGTAGTACAGGGCATCGCAGATGAGGGCGTGGCCTATGGAGACTTCGAGCAGGTCGGGGACATTCTCGCTGAAGTAGCGCAGGTTGTCGAGGCTCAAATCGTGGCCCGCGTTCAGGCCCAGGCCCAGTTCGCTGGCTAACCGGCCCGCCTTTACGAACGGGGCAATGGCTTCGATCTGATGCTCGAAATAGTGGGCTGCGTAGGGTTCGGTGTAGAGTTCAATCCGGTCGGTACCCACGGCTTTGGCCCCTTCGATCATGCGCTCGTCGGCGTCCACAAAAATCGACACCCGGATGCCGTCGCTCTGAAACGTGTCGACCAACCGGCGGAGGTGGTCGGCGTGGCGGATGGTATCCCAGCCCGCATTGGACGTGAGGGCATCAGGTCCGTCGGGAACGAGTGTTACCTGGGCGGGTTTCACCTGTTTCACCAATGAGATAAAACGCTCGTCGGGATTACCCTCGATGTTGAATTCGGTCGTAACGGCTTCTTTCAAATCCACCACGTCCTGGTAGCGGATGTGCCGCTCATCGGGCCGGGGATGCACGGTGATGCCCTGTGCGCCGAAGCGTTCGCAGTCGAGCGCGACCCGGACTAAGTTTGGATTATTGCCTCCCCGTGCGTTGCGGAGCGTGGCGATTTTATTGATGTTTACGCTTAAACGGGTCATAGTCAGACAGGCAAATGAGTTAGGAGATACCGGCACCGTCAGTAACGGTGGCTCCGCCGTATCCAAAACGAAGGGCGGGAATTCTTCGTAACTTTGCGTTCAGAAATTAGGTTTTGGGCCGTGAAGATACGAATTCTCCACGCGCTACTCACCTACCGTTTAAAGACCACTCTCTATATGGCACTCCGACAACAAATCGACGCTGACATCAAGCAGGCGATGCTGGCCAAAGACCAGGACAAACTCCGCGCCCTCCGGGCTATCAAATCCATGATTCTGCTCGAAGCGACCAAAGAAGGCGCGGGAGCGGAGATGAAGCCTGAAGATGAAATGCGGATTCTGACCAAAGCCGTGAAGCAGCGTAAAGACTCGGCGGACATCTACCGGCAGCAGGGCCGCGAAGACCTGCTGCACACCGAAGAAGTCGAAATTGCCATCATCGAAAACTACCTGCCCAAGCAGCTCTCCGAAGACGAGGTACGCACCAGACTACAGGAAATCATTACCCGCGTGGGGGCATCGTCGCCGTCGGATTTGGGTAAGGTAATGGGTGTGGCCACGAAAGAATTAGCTGGCCTCGCCGAAGGCAAAACGATTTCGGTGCTGGTGAAGGGGCTTCTACAGTAATTGAATGATTGAGTGGTAGAATGATTGAATTGGTCAAACATTCTACCACTCAATCATTCTATAATTCAATCATTCAACCTTGAACACCCTCGACTTGCTCATGATTATTCCCCTCGTCTGGGGGGCGTACAACGGTTACCGCAAAGGTCTCCTGATCGAGATTGTGGCGGTGATTGCCCTGGTCGTGGCCATGATCGTGGGGTTTAAGTTTCTGAGTTTCGGCATTGACCTGCTGGCCCCGTACATCAGCCGCGAACTGGCCCGGAAAATACTGCCCTGGCTTGGTTTCTCGGTGATCTTTTTCCCGACGGTGTTCATGATCAATCAGTTCGGCTACTCGCTGCGGAAATCGCTGCGGTATACCATCCTGGGTACCTTCGATAGCGTGGCGGGCGCAGCTATCGGCATTTTTACGTGGGTGTTCGGAATTAGTGTGATTCTCTGGCTGTTTAGTTTTATGAGCGTAAAAATGCCCCTAAAGTACACGCAGGGGGCACTGCTGTATCCGTACATCTCACCGGTAGCCCCCAAAATAATGGACAAAGCCGCCGTTTGGGTGCCATCGGGATTGCAGGCTGCGCGGAAATGGAAAAAGGAGTAAGCCAATGACAGCGACAGCTATAAAACAGGATATTCGGAAGTTGACCGTAGTGCAGGTAAAAGACTGGCTGGCGCAACACGGCGAACCGGGCTTTCGGGCGAAACAGATTCACGAGTGGCTCTGGAAAAAGTCGGTGCGGTCGTTTGCCGACATGAGTAATCTCTCACTGGCGACCCGGCAGTTGCTCGATGCGCATTTCGAAATCCGTTCGCTGGGGGTCGATACCGAACAGCGCAGTGCCGACGGTACTATTAAATCGTCGTTTAAACTCTTCGATGGTAATCTGGTAGAGGGCGTATTGATTCCGGCTTTGCGGAAGGATGACATTGATCGGATGACGGCCTGCGTATCGTCGCAGGTGGGCTGCTCGCTGACCTGCAAGTTTTGCGCGACGGGCTACATGGACCGGAAACGCAACCTCGACGCGGCCGAAATTTACGATCAGGTGGTAGAAATTGATCGGCAGGCCCGGCAGGCGTACGATGCCCCGCTGACCAACATTGTTTACATGGGCATGGGCGAACCGTTGCTGAACTACAAAAACGTCCTCGAATCCGTGGACCGCATCACCTCGCCGGATGGCCTGGGGATGTCCCCAAAGCGCATTACGGTTTCGACGGCGGGTATTGCTAAAATGATCCGGCAGTTGGGCGACGACGAGGTGAAATTTAACCTGGCACTGTCGCTGCACGCGGCCAACGACACCAAGCGGAATCAGATTATGCCGATCAACGAAAGTAACACGCTGGCGGCACTGGCCGAATCGCTGCAATACTTCTACCGCAAAACCGGTAACCGCGTTACCCTCGAATACATCGTTTTCTACAATTTCAACGACACGTTGCAGGACGCCAAAGAGCTGTGGGAGTTCACCAAGCGCGTACCGGCCAAAGTGAACATCATCGAATACAACCCCATTGCCGAGGCTACCTTCACCAATACCGACCCGCAAACCCTCGACCGATTTGCCGGGTATCTGGAGAGCAAGGGGGTTATCGTGAACGTCCGCCGGAGCCGGGGCAAAGACATCGACGCGGCCTGCGGGCAGTTGGCCGGGAAGAAATAGGAGCTTCCGGCCCAATTGAGCGGGTATGGTGCTTAACAATTTCTTAACGGGATGCCCGGTAGATTGCCGTATTTTTGCCCGTAACAATCAACCGGCATATCGCTGGTCTGCTCACCCACACACGGTACTGCACGTATGTTCGGATTAGAACCCGTTACCTTTTTTCTCCTGTTTATTAGCCTCTTAGCCGCCTGTGCCTTTGAGTTTGTGAATGGTTTTCACGACACTGCCAACGCCGTTGCTACCGTCATCTACACCCATTCGCTCAAACCAACCATTGCTGTTGTCTGGTCGGGTATTTTCAATTTTGTCGGCGTATTACTGGGCGGTATCGGCGTGGCAATGGGCATCATTAACCTGCTTCCCGTTGATTTGCTGGTCGACCAAAACGTTTACCACAGTTTAGCGATGGTGATGGCGTTGCTGCTCAGTGCCATTATCTGGAACCTCGGTACCTGGTATTTCGGCTTGCCGAGTTCGAGTTCGCACACGCTGATTGGGTCTATCCTGGGTGTAGGGCTGGCTTTCTCGACGATGCCTGAAAACAAAAACGGTACGGCCATCAACTGGGAAAAAGCCATCGAAACGGGTGAGGCCCTGCTGATTTCGCCCCTGCTGGGGTTTAGTCTGGTCATTGTGCTGATGTTCCTGATTCGGCGTTTAGTGCCCGACGAAACAAAGGATCAGTTATTTAAGGAGCCAAAGAAAAATGCCCCCCCGCCCGCCTGGATTCGGGGCATTCTGATTACAACGTGCTCATTGGTCAGCTTTTTTCACGGCAGCAACGACGGACAAAAAGGCGTTGGTCTGGTCATGCTGATTCTGATTGGTATTGTGCCGTATCAATTCGCCGTTAAATCCCATCTTGATCCGAATTTGCTCCGGCCAAACATCGGCGGTATCGAACAAACCATTGCCGCCCTGGATTCCAACCAGCTCTCAACGGTCAACCGGGCCAGATTAGCGCGCACCCGAACCGAGGTTGCGCAGTTGAAAACGCTGGTTAGTACGGCATTGGTCGACGGGGAGATCCCCAAAGAGGAGCGGCTGCAGGTACGCGGTGATTTGCTGCTCATCAACAATAACATGACCAAGATTGCCGAAGATGAGGGCGCAAACCTGAGTGCCAATCAGCTTGCCGTGCTGAAGAACAGCCTTGGCGAAGAAAAAGGACTTCGGCGGTTTACCGACTACGCGCCTTTGTGGGTAATCATGATGATTGCAGTATCGCTGGGCCTGGGTACAATGATCGGCTGGAAACGGATTGTTGTAACGGTGGGCGAAAAAATTGGTAAGCAGCACTTGACGTATGCGCAGGGTGCGTCGGCCGAGTTGGTGGCGGCCGGTATGATCGGCCTGGCGTCGGGTCTGAAACTGCCCGTCAGTACCACGCACGTGCTGTCGTCGGGTATTGCGGGCAGCATGGTGGCCAACAAGGGCATTAAAAACCTGCAGGCCGACACGATCCGCAACATTGCCCTGGCCTGGATACTGACCCTGCCCGTCTCGCTGCTACTCTCTTTTACCCTGTATATTCTGTTTCGGTGGCTTTTTTGAATGAGCGAATTGGTGAATGAGTGAGTGAGCGAATGTTTGGCTGCGGTAGCTATTCACTCATCCGCTCATTCACCAATTCGCTCATTTATTGTCCCGTCTGCGCCACAAACGTACTCTCAAATATTTTGTCGGCGTTGGCCGTTTCGAAGCCTTCGCGCCGGTGCTGACGACCAATTTCATGGCCCGGCAAATCGGCAAACCGGGGCAGCACCCGCCGTTCGGCAAACTCCACGTACGACCCCGCAATCCGGTGTACTTTACCATCGGCGAACTCCGCATCAACCATCTGCGCCACTGTTGATGCCTGCCGCAACCCGCCGTCGGGGCTTACCTTGATGACGCCCCCCGCCGAATTCAGTTTGAAGCCGCGCTTTTCCAAAAAAGCGACAAACTTGTCAATCGTGTTATAGCCGGCTTTCAGGTTGTGAACGCTGATAGTGAAGTGGTTGAGGTAATACCGGTTGTAAATCACCCAGGCGGCATACTCGCTTTCCTGAAGCAGCGTCAGGTAGTCGTCTAATGTCGGCGTGGGCCAAAGCGGCTGGTGCAGAAACTGATCCACGGCGTTAGCGTCGTCCAGATTCAGCGCATCGACCGGATCGCTGGTAATAGTACCGGTATATTTGTGGATAATAGCCTGTGACGTTGTGGATAACTCGTTTACCCGTAACTCGCTGGCGAAAATGCGCGGGTAATTTTTCCCGGCCCGCGTGGATTCGGCGGGTGGACTGTACCAATACGCCGTCAGTTTCTTCTCGATGAAGTTGTATTCGTCCCGCTTTTCGTAGCCGTAGTGCAAAAACAGTTTCTCGAACGATTGCAGGCCGAGGTGCGGTACGCCCATCGTGCGGAAGGCGATGTGGTCGTTTTCGATCTCGTCGGGCGACTGAATGATACCCTCGTCGAGCATAGCGTTAATAATGCCCTGAACATCGGGAACGCGCTGCTGGTAACGGCTCATGAGTCCGTGCAGGACGCTGTCGAGGGGGATGGTAACCGGGGATGGGGTCATAACGACGAAAATCGAGGTCAGAAATTTTTCTCAAATTAGCCAAAAAATCGCCCGGCCCGGCGTTGTCTTCCCGTATGTCTTCCAAATCCGTTCGTCTTCTCGTTGTCATAGCCGCACTCGTCGGGCTAAATATTCTGTCCGCCTTCCTGTTCGTGCGGCTCGACCTGACGGCAGAGAAACGCTATACCCTGTCGCCCGCCACCAAAACCCTGCTGACCAATCTGGACGATGCCGTTCACGTCAATGTGTATCTGACCGGCGATCTGCCACCTGGTTTTCAGCGGCTGGAAAGTGCTGTCCGCGAAACGTTAGACGGGTTTCAGGTTGAGGCCGGGCAGTCGGTAACGTACCGCTTCATTGATCCAACCGCTGTCACGAACGAAAAAGAAAAAACGGCCCTGTTCGAGCGGTTGACAAAAGGCGGTATCCTGCCCACGAATCTATACGCCAGCGAAGGAGGGAAACGTACCGAAAAACTGATTTTTCCCGGTGCTATCGTTTCGTATAAGGGGAAGGAAACGGCCGTGCTGCTGCTGAAGGGCAACAAAGCCGCGTCGCCCGCCGAGCAACTCAATCAGTCGTACGAGGGTGTCGAATTTCAGTTGGCATCGGCCATTCGGAAACTGACGCAGCCGCCCGGCAGTCGGCGGAAGGTGGGGTTGCTGGCGGGTAACACAAACGTACCACCATCACGGTTCGCGGATTTGCTGGCGTCGGTGCAGGAAAACTACGACCTGTTCTACGTTGACCTGACCAAGCCCGGCCCGATAGTTGGCATCGACGCGCTGCTGGTACCCAAACCCGATACGCCGTTTTCGGTCGATGCCGTGTTCAAAATCGACCAGTTTGTCGTCAACGGCGGACGCGCCTTGTTTTTTGTGGATGGGCAGCGGGTCGATTCGGTGAGTGCCGAGGGGAACTACGCACAGCCCCTGAATCTGAATCTCGACGATCTGTTTTTCCGGTGGGGCGTCCGCGTGAACCGTGATTTGGTGAAAGATTTAAGCTGCGCCCCCATTCCGCTGAACGTGGGTACGCTGGGCGACAAACCGAACATTCAGTTGGTGCCGTGGCGGTTTTACCCCATCCTGAATAACTTCGGCGGTAGCGGCAGTCCGATTACCCGCAACCTCGATGCCATTTTCGCCCGGTTTGTGAGTACGCTGGATACCGTTCGGGCCGATGGCATTCGGAAAATACCCCTGCTGCTGACCTCGCCGTACACCAAAATCCTGAAAACACCCACCGTCGTCGGCTATAACGAAGCCCGCCAGCAGCCCGACCCGCGTACCTACGACGGGGGCGTTCGCATCGTGAGTTGTTTGCTCGAAGGCCCGTTTCGGTCGGTATACGCCAACCGGATTCTGCCGGGGGACGCACGGGCGGCTGGATTTAAGGCGATAGGGCAACCGTCGCGGGTGGTAGTTTGCTCAGACGGTGATCTGGTCGTGAACGACGTCGATTATCGTCGGCAGGTGCCGTATCCGCTGGGCTATGACCGGTACACGCGCACCCAATTCGCCAACAAAGATTTTGCCCTGAACGCGCTCGATTACCTCATCGACCCCGACGGCGTCATTACGGCCCGCACCCGTACCGTCACGCTGCGGCCGTTAGACAAAATCCGGGTTGGCGACGAGCGTACCGGCTGGCAACTACTGAACCTGCTCGGACCGCTGGCGCTGGTTGGGGCCGTTGGTGCGGTGTGGCAAGTAATCCGACGGAGAAAATACGGACGGTAGCGGTGGTTGCGGCTGGTTTTTGTCATCCTGACGCAGGAAGGATCTTAGATACTATATCGCTAAGATCCTTCCTGCGTCAGGATGACAAACCCCCGGAAATTCCTTACTTTTGCTTACTTAGACATACCGTTTTAACCCCCAATATGTATGAAGTTTATCGTCTCCTCGGCCGTTCTGCTCAAGAATCTACAAAACATCAACGGCGTGGTGGCCACGAACCCCATTGTGCCGATTCTGGAAAACTTCCTGTTCAAAATTGACTCCGGTAACCTGACCGTTACGGCGTCTGATTTACAGACGACCATGATGACCGAAATCCCCGTGGATGCTACCGAGAATGGAGCCATCGCCATTCCGGCCCGGTTGCTGCTGGATACGCTGCGGAGCCTGCCCGAACAGCCCATCACGTTCAACATCGACACCGAAACCTTCGGCACCGAAATCCTGACCGACAACGGCCGCTATAAACTCTCCGGTGAGAACCCGATTGATTTCCCCAAAATCCCGGCCGTTGCCAAAAATCTGTCGGTCGAGATGACATCCGACGCCTTGCTCGGTGCCATCAACAACACCGTTTTCTCGACCAGCACCGACGATCTGCGCCCGGCCATGACGGGGGTTTACCTCCAGCTAACCGACGAGAACGCGACGTTCGTCGCCACGGATGGGCACCGCCTGATTCGGTACCGCCGGATGGACATTCAGTCGCCCACAACGACGACCATGATTATTCCGCGCAAGGCCCTGACGCTGCTGAAATCGTCGCTGCCCGAAGGTGTACCCCTCAAAGCCGAATTCAGCCAGTCGAATGCGTCGTTTACCTTCGGGTCCACCCAGATGATCTGCCGCCTGATCGACGAGCGGTTCCCGGACTACGAAAATGCCATTCCGGTCAACAACCCGAATATTATGACCATTGGCCGGACGGACCTGTCGAATTCGCTGAAGCGGATCATGATTTACGCCAACCGGACCACGCACCAGATTCGGATTTCGCTGAAGCCCAACGCGCTCACGATTTCGGCCGAAGATCTGGACTACTCCAACGAAGCCAATGAAAAGCTGATGTGCGATTACGACGGCGATGCGATGGAGATCGGCTTCAACGCCAAACTGATGGCCGAGATGCTGAATAACTTGGACGCTAAGATGGTCACGCTTGAACTGTCAGCACCGAACCGCGCCGGGCTGATTATTCCCGCCGACAAGGAAGAATACGAAGACATCCTGATGCTGGTGATGCCGGTCATGCTGAACACATACGCGTAAATTGTTAGTGAGTTTGTGGCGGTCGGCCGTTGCCGTTGTGGTTTGTGGTTTGTGGTTTTTCAACGACAAACCACAAACCACAAACTATTTTAACCCTATTCCTTTATGGCCTCCAAACCACAGGCAGCTTTACCCTTCATTTTTATTACGCTGCTGATCGACGTGACGGGGCTGGGCATCATCATCCCGGTTGTTCCGAAACTGATCGAGCAACTCATCCACGGTAACATTAGTCAGGCGGCTCAGTATGGGGGTTGGCTGACGTTTGCCTACTCCATCATGCAGTTCATGTTTGCGCCGGTGCTGGGCGGCCTGAGTGATCGCTTCGGCCGTCGGCCCGTACTGTTGTTTTCGCTGTTGGGCTTCGGACTGGATTATTTACTGACTGGTTTTGCCCCAACCATTGAATGGCTGTTCGTCGGGCGGCTGATGGCGGGCGTAACGGGTGCAAGCTTTAGCACCGCAAGTGCCTACATCGCCGACATCAGTACCCCCGAAAAACGGGCGCAGAACTTCGGCCTGATCGGCGCTGCCTTTGGCGTCGGTTTTATTCTCGGCCCTGCCATGGGGGGCATGCTGGCTACGTTTGGGCCGCGTACGCCGTTTTTTGTGGCCGCCGGGCTGTCGTTTCTGAACTGCCTGTACGGGTTCTTTATCCTGCCCGAATCGCTGGCTCCCGAAAACCGCCGGGCGTTCGACTGGCGACGGGCTAATCCGGTGGGTGCCCTGTCGCGTCTGGGCCGGTATCCGGTCATTTTGGGTTTGGTGGCGTCGCTGGTGCTGATCTACATCGCCGGTTTTTCGGTGCAGGGCACGTGGACGTTCTACACGATGGAGAAATTTAAGTGGACCGAGCAAACCGTGGGCTGGTCGCTGGCGACCATTGGGCTGTCGTTCGCCATTGTGCAGGGCGGATTAACGCGGGTGATTATTCCGAAATTGGGTCAGGAGCGGTCGGTCTATGTCGGCATGATGTTTTCGGCCCTGGGGTTCGCGCTCTTCGCGGCTGCCAACCAAAGCTGGATGATGTTCGCCTTCATGGGTATTTACGCGCTGGGTGGCATTGCCGGGCCATCCATTCAGGGCATTATTTCGACGCAGGTACCCGCCAACGAGCAGGGTGAGGTGCAGGGTGCCCTGACCAGTCTGATGAGTACGACGTCCATTTTTGGCCCGGTTATCATGACGAACCTGTTTTCGTATTTTACGTCCGCAAGCGCCCCTGTCTATTTTCCCGGTGCGCCCTACGTACTGAGTGCCGTGCTGACTGTTATCAGTGCGACTTTGGCCTGGCGCGGGTTCCACCGGACGAAATTAGTGGCGGAACAGGGAGCGTTATCGTAAATTTTCGGCCTGCGGCTGAACAGGAAGCGACTTATTTCCGTACATACTTCATCCAAAACCTGTGCGCCTATGCCTGCGTCAACCGTCACCAACGGCAGTTTGCTGATTGCCGAGCCTTTCCTCAACGATACCAACTTCGAGCGCAGCGTTGTACTGGTTTGCGAACACTCGGCCGAGGGTACCTTTGGGCTGGTGCTGAACCAGACGACAAATCTCACCCTGAGCGATGTGCTGGAAGATACCTACGCCGAACTACCCCTGTTTACGGGCGGACCGGTGCAGCAGAATACGCTGCATTTCGTCCACCGCCGACCCGATCTGATCGACGATTCGGTGGAGGTGATGGATGGGCTGTACTGGAGTGGCGATTTTGAGCAGGTAAAACAGGCCGTCAATCTGGGGACGCTGAAGAATGAAGACATCCGTTTTTTTATCGGCTATTCGGGCTGGAGCGAAGGGCAGTTGGCCAGCGAACTCGAAGCCAAATCATGGATTGTTGCCCGTACCGATACCGCTTTTCTGTTCGATACCCCCGCCGACCAGTTCTGGCGCGGCATCTTAAAACGGATGGGGGGCGAGTTCAAAGCCATCGCCCACTACCCCGTCGATCCGCGGCTTAACTAAGCACTAAGTAGTAAAGTAGTAGGTTAAGAAGCGTATCCGCAGGTCTGCAAATTAGCTACTTACCACATGTCACTTCGTAGGTATAACTTGTTACTTCGCGTACCCATTCTCGCGGGCAAAGGCAATCAGGTCGACGGTTTTGTTGACGTTGGCCTTCCGCATCAGGCTTTTCCGGTGCGTATTGACGGTGTTGGCACTAATAAAGAGCTGTTCGCTGATGTCGGTACTCGATGAGCCACTGATGATTAGCGTTAAGATTTCCAGTTCCCGGTCGCTGAAGAGCGACCGTTTTTGTTGCAGGTGCTCGGCCAGAAACCGGGGAAACGTTTCGCTTTTCGGTCCTAGAATGGTCCAGTTGATGCGGTTCGAGTCGGCAATCAGGCTGATATCAGTGCAGATGCTTAGGTAAGCCTCCACTTCGTTTTTCTCATTTTTAATAAAGGGCGTACTCTGCCGAAGAATCGAGATGTACGTGCCGTCGGCTTTTTGTACGCGGTAGTTGATCTGGAAACCGGACGTAAACGGCACCAGATCCGGGGCGTTATGAATCACAAATGACAAAAGGGCTTTCGAAATATTGAAGTAGGTGCTGCGGTCAGCGGGGTGGAGGTTACGGACAAAAAAATCGGCGGTTAACTCGTCTAAGGCAAAGCCGAGGCAGGTGTCGAATCCCTTGTGAAAAAACCGATTCGTCCGTACGTCATGAATGTAGGCAAACTGACTGCTCCACAACTGCACCGTCGCGAGGTATTGGGCGATTTCAGGCCGGGGCGTACTGGGTGGTGCAACCGGCAAAGACTCATCGGCTGGTGATTTCAGGTTTTCCAGAAATGATACAAAGGCCTGTCCTTCGCCGGTTTCGGCAGCGGTACTTGCGGGTATGGCATCCGGCGGACAGCCGCAGGGCTGGTCAACCGATTGGGGCGACACGATACGGGGCTGCGTAAAAAGAGACAAGTTCATAATTCACCACTATTTGCTAAAAAATAATAGAATCAGTCAATTGTTGGTGTAAATCGGTAGTTACGCCCATTTAAATTACGAATATTTGAGAAAAACAGATTGAAAAATCACCTTAAATAGTGATTGACAGAATTCGGTATGGACGTTAGCTTTGTTGAGCAAATCATACTTAACTACGCCTAACCAATTCGCACAATGCCAAAAGTCGAAACAGCCCCCCATCAGGACGGTGATTTTTTTGTCGATTACGAAGAGAAAGTATTCGAAGACGTGAAGGCCGAACCCGGTCAGAAAGCCTTAGTTACCTTTCATACGGTTGCGTTCGAAGGCTCCATCGGTCTGGTGAATATTCTGTCGGCGACGCGCTTGCTACGGAAGGGCTACGAAACATCCATTTTGTTGTACGGTCCCGGCGTAACGCTGGGTTTGCAGCGCGGCTTCCCGAAATTGGGGAATGAAGCGTTTCCCGGTCATCAGGTCTACGCCCAGCGCCTGGCCAAGTTCATGGACGAGGGCGGTAAAATTTACGCCTGCCGGTTTGCGCTACAGGCGTTATACGGCCACGGCGAACCCTCCCTGCTGCCGGGTATTGTGCCCATCAGCCCGTTGGATGTGCTCGATTTGCAACTCATCCACGCCCGCGAAGGCTCGTTCATGATGCATTCCTGGACGTTGTAGTTCGTTGTTTGTGGTTTGCAGTTCTCCGGTCAGGCAACGACAAACCACAAACTTTTTAACTAATTACTATGGCCACGAAATCCATCATCAAAGCCGCTGCCGCTCAGATCAAACCCGTGCTGGACGATAGCCGGGCGACCATCGATAAGGTCTGCGATACCATTCGGATGGCAGCCGCGCAGGGAGCCGACATCATCGTTTTCCCCGAAACGTTCGTGCCCAATTACCCGTATTTTTCGTTTGTGGTGGCCCCGGTAGCTCAGGGAAAACCGCATTTGAAACTGTACGAGGAGGCCGTTGTCGTGCCCGGTCCGCATACCGACGCGGTGGGAGCAACGGCGCGGGAATGCGGCATGGTGGTGGTTTTGGGTGTCAATGAGCGCGATCATGGAACGCTGTACAATGCGCAACTGATCTTCGATACGACGGGCGAGATTGTCCAGAAACGGCGCAAAATTACGCCTACTTACCACGAACAGATGGTTTGGGGGCAGGGCGACGGGTCGGGGCTGCGGGCGGTGGATACGACCCTGGCCCGTATTGGGGCACTGGCCTGTTGGGAGCATTACAACCCGCTGGCCCGGTACGCGCTTATGGCCGACCACGAAGAGATTCACTGCGGCCAGTTTCCGGGGTCGATGGTGGGGCAGATTTTTGCCGATCAGATGGAAGTAACGATCCGGCATCACGCGCTGGAGTCGGGCTGTTTTGTCATCAATTCCTGTGGCTGGCTCGACGACGATCAGATTCAGACCATCACGCCCGATCCGGCCATGCAAAAAGCCTTGCGGGGCGGCTGCATGACGACGATTATTTCGCCGGAAGGACGGCACCTCTGTACGCCCATCACCGAGGGAGAGGGCATTGCCTACGCCGATCTGGACATGAGCCTGATTGCCAAACGCAAACGCATGATGGATTCGGTCGGGCATTATGCGCGTCCCGAACTGCTGTCACTAAACCTGAATCAGGCCGTGCAGCAACCGGTCTACACCCCTGCACCGGCCTTGCCGACGTACGCATCAATCGGTCACGGACTATGATTTCAGACGAGATTTTAACCGAACTACAGGCACTGGGCCTGCAACTGCACGATGCCACCGTGGGCACGCCCGCCCGTCGGGGTGGGGCAGGACCAACCGATCACAAGGCGGTGCGTGTGGCCGGAACAACCATCATGGTGCCGGTGTACACGCTGGCGTCGGGCCGGTCGCCGTACTCCGCCGGTGAACCGAATGAGTTGGGCGTCGCCGATCTGATCCGCAACGGCGAGCGCATCGGCCCAATCGTATTTCCGAAACAGCCGAAGTTCTATAACCTGACCACCTCCGACGGGGTGCCGTTCTGGAAGGTGGCACAGATGCACAGCCACAATGTGCTGGCCACCACGCTGCTGCAAAACTGCATTCGCTACGGCGATGCTTCGACCTCGTGTCAGTTCTGCGCCATCGGTGAATCGCTGAAAAACAATACCACCATCGCCTACAAACGGCCGCATCACCTGATCGAAGTCGTACGGGCTGCCATGGAATTGGATCACGTGGAGCAGTTGGTTATCACGACCGGTACCCCGGCGACCAAAGACCGGGGCGCAAAAATCTTGTACGATACGGTACTGGCGTTGAAAAGTCAAGTCGATATTCCGGTGCAGGTGCAGTGCGAACCACCCGATGATTTTGGCTGGTTTCAGAAACTCTACGACGCCGGCGCCGACACGCTGGGGATGCACCTCGAAGCTGCTGACGAAACGGTACGGCAACGGATTATGCCGGGCAAGGCCGAGGTGCCGGTGTCGTATTACATGGAAGCGTTCAGGGCGGCCGTCGCTGTTTTTGGGCGCGGTCAGGTGTCGACTTATCTGCTGGCGGGGCTGGGCGACAGTGCCGAAACGCTCATTTCCATCAGCCGCGACCTGATTGCCATTGGGGTGTACCCGTTCATCGTGCCGTTTGTGCCGGTGCGCCACACGCCGTTGCAAAACCACCCGACGCCCACGCAGGCATTCATGCAGTCGGTGCTGGCGCCGGTTGGGCAGATGCTGGCCGAAGCGGGCATTACCTCCGACACGCAGAAGGCCGGTTGCGGTAAATGCGGAGCCTGTTCGACACTGAAATTATTCGAGAAAATCCCCGTACTGGTATGATTATCGAGATGCCACCCCCGTATAAATCGGATTACCTGGCGTTTGGTTTCGCGCAGGAGGCCTGGGAGTTGCGGCAATACCGCGACGTTCGGCAACAGATTTTTTGCCACGAACAGCAACTGTTTACCGGCACCGATCAGGACGAAATCGACCGGCGGGCCTTGCCTATTGTCGCCATTTCCAACTGTGGCGGGATGCTGGACCGGGTGGTGGGCGTGGTACGCATCGACGAGCGCCAACCGGGTGTCTGGTACGGCAGTCGGCTGGGGGTCGTGGAAGGCTACCGGAAACTGACGCGCTTCGACGTCGTCGGTTTGTTTGAGAATAACCGGGCAGTTGCCCCGTTCAATCAGTCCATCGGGGCCGCGCTGATTTATAAAGCGGTTTCGACGGCCAATGCGTTGGGGGCCAAGCGGTTTTACGCCACCGTGCAGGAGCAGAACGTCCGGTTTTTCGAGAAAATGCACTGGCGGACGCTCTACAAGCTGACGCTGCACAACTACCCGCACGCGCTGATGGAAGTCGATTTAAACCATTACCCACCGTCTCAAATAGCCTTGCAGCAACTTCGGCTGGCTGCTTAGATACACTTTATGAACACGCTCATTATCTGTTGCAGTCTGACCAAAGGCTCCAAAACGAACCTGCTCTCCTACGCGCTCAAGCGGGTCTACGACGAAACGGACCGTCCCGTAACCCTGCTCGAACTGAGTGACTACGACCTGCCGCTCTGCGACGGCCGGTCGTGCTACCAGCGCGAAGACGTACAGGCGGTTACCCGGATCGTGGCCGAGGCTGACTGCATTCTGTTCTGTTGCCCGGTGTATGTGTACGATCTGTCGGCAACGGCCAAAAATTTTGTCGAACTGACGGGGACCGGAACGGCCTGGTGGAAAAAGTCGGTGGGTTTTGTGTGCATGGCGGGCACACTGGCCAGTTTTATGTCGGTAATGCCGTTCGCGAATAGCCTGATGTTCGATTACAAATGCGTGATCGTGCCCAAATTTGTTTACGTAACCGGCCAGGCCTTCGAAGGGGCCGAACTGACGAGTGCCGACGTGAAACAACGCTTAGCCGATCTGACGGTAGATGTAGAAAAACTGGGCGTCGTCTCCCAAACCTTATCTGACTGGTGATGAACGCGGAACAACTCGTCGCAACCCTGCTGAGTAATCCATCCGTTCGGGATAAAGTCCTGATCGAGCGGACGTACGCGCTCAATGGCGATACGGTTTCGGCGGGGGATGCGGCCGTGCGCCTGGGTGATGATTGTGCCGCCCTGCCCGATGGACACGGGGGCTTCGATCTGTTTGCCGCCGAGGGTATTGTACCGGGTTTTCTGCACCAAAGTCCGTGGTTTGCGGGCTATTCGGCGGTGATGGTTAACCTGAGCGATGTAGCCGCGATGGGTGGCCGACCAACCGCGCTCACGAATGTAATCTGGGCGAAAGACCCCGACCATAGCCGACCCGTCTGGGATGGTATGCTGGTAGCCTGCGAAGCCTACGCCGTGCCAATGGTGGGCGGCCATACCTGTTACGACAGTCCGATGCTGCACCTCGCCGTGTCGGTGACGGGGAAAGCGAAACGGCTGCTAACCAGTTTCGATGCCCAACCCGGCGAGCAATTGATTATGGTGATCGACATGGCGGGTGACTATTTTGAGAATTACCCGTTCTGGAATGCCAGCACCCGGAAACCGGTGGCCGAGTTGCGCCGGAATCTGGCCCTGCTGCCCCAAGTGGCTGAAGCGGGCTGGTCACAAGCAGCTAAGGACATTAGCATGGGCGGCATTGTCGGTACGCTGGCAATGCTCACCCGCACGTCGGGCGTTGGGGCGGTGCTGGAGGTAGATGCCATTCCGATACCAGCGGGTGTAGCGGTGGAGAAATGGCTGACCAGCTTTCCGAGTTTCGGGTATCTGCTCACGGCCAAACCGGCTGCTGTTGATGCGATTCGGTCAACATTTGCTCAGCACGATATTCATGCGGCTGTGATCGGACACATAACGGAAGACCCGTCGCTTACGATTCGCTATCAAAACCAGACGGCCGTGTTCGCTCACCGCGAAACAGCCCAACCCGCGCTGCACCATGCCTGAAACCTACGTTCAAATTCAGTGGCCCAACGGCAAAAAAGAGCATATCTATTCGCCGTCGAGCATTATCCGCACCTATTTCCAGGCGGGTACCGAACTGTCGCTGCCCGATTTTGAAGCCCGCTGCGTGCAGGCTCTCGACCACGCCAGCGAGCGGGTGCGCGAAACGTACGGATACGCCTGCTCGTCGGCAATGGCCGAAAAACACCGCATCACCGAGGCCATAAAAACAGTCGGCACGGAAAACACAGCCACACAAACGGTCCAGATTCTAACGATTCAATCTTAATCAACACGCCCATGGAAACGCTCACGAGAAAAAAGTCATTTTCGGACCTGCTGGCGTCCGATAAGTTTATTGTTTCGGCCGAACTGACGCCCCCGCGCCATCACGACCTGACGGGTTTTATGGAGAAGGCCGAAATCGTCAATGAATACGTGGATGTGGTGCAACTGAACGATAACCTGCTCTCGCGGGCCAGAATGAACAACATGGTCGCCGGGTTTCGCTGCAAAGAAGCCGGGATGGAGCCGATTTTGCAGTTCACGCTTCGTCACCGCAACCGCATTGCCCTCCAGGCCGACCTGCTGGGGTTTGCCCACCTCGGCCTGGAAAATGTGATCATCCTAGGCGGCTATCCCTGCGCCATCGGTACCGATCCAACGGCGAAAGATGCCACCGACCTGGGCAGTGTCGAAGCCATCGAACGGATCACGGCCATGACCCGCGAAGGGATCATGTTCAACGGCGATAAAATTTCACCCGCGCCTAAATTCACCGTCGGCACCATTGATTTTCCCTGTTCGCCCGATAAAATGGAGGAAAGTTTCGAGCGGCTGGAATTGAAAATTGCCGGTGGTGCCAAATACATTCAGGTGCAGGCTATTTTTGAACTTGGGCCGATGGAAGCCTGGATGAACGAAGTCGTTCGGCGGGGGCTGCACAAAAAAGCCCGTTTCCTGGGTGCTATTTTCCCGTTCAGCGGGGCGGAACGGCTGCACGTGTTACGCGAAATTCCGGGTTTAACTATTCCCGATCACCTGCTGAAACGGGTCGAAAGCAGCAACAGCGAGCGCGAAAGCCTGGCCATCACCCTCGAACTGATTGATGGTATCCGGTCGATGCCAGGCATCTCCGGGTTACATATTCGGTCCATCGGAGCCGAGGACTGGGTGCCGCGCGTGATTACGGCTGCCGGACTGGGCGGAGAGTTGGTGTACTAAGCCGGACATTGCCAATTTTTGACCAATTTTGCGGATAGAACTTCGTTATGGAGGGTAATTGCCTTCCATTTTTTGTCTTATGCGCACATTTCGCTTCACGTGTTTTATTGCCTGCTGCCTGCTTGCTTCATTCGCTCAGGCGCAGGGTTTCCATCCACCAACCGGCCTGACGGGACATTTCGGGTTAAAATTTGGTGCTCAGACCGTCAAAACAGCCATCCAAGGCACCACGCCGATCATTGCGAAAAACAGTACGCAGTTTAACCTCGGGGTTATGTACCGGCTGCGTTACCACAAGTACGTGCTTCAGCCGGAACTGGTGTATAACGTGAAGGGCGGTACGTTTGTGGTCGAACAGACCGGGGGAGCCAGTACCACAATCAACAACAACTACAATTACCTGAGCGTGCCCGTCATGTTCGGCTACATACCGACGGAAGGTATCACGCTACAGATTGGCCCGGAGTTTAGTTATGCGCTCAACACCACCGCTTCCAACGGGCCGGCGGTGCGCAACGACATCGGTTTAGCCATTGGTGCCCACTACGATTTTCTGGATATGCTGTCTAAGCTAAGCCTTCAGGCCCGCTACATCTACGGTTTCACCGATATCGCCCCCGACAGGCAGGCGAGTTACTACAACCGCGCGTTTCAATTATCGCTGGTGTATAATTTCTACAAGAAAGAGAAATGAGTTCACTGGTTGTCGTTTGTCGTTAAAGTACCCTCTGAGACCGCAAATAGTCGTGTTAGATGCGTTGGCTTGGTAAGCTCAGTACAACTACGAACGACAAACTATAAACAGGCCATGCTCACCGATTTCGGTATCATTCTGCTCTTCATTCTGGCGGCTTTTGCCTTCATTGGGCTTATTTTGTTCATTGCCCGGTTGTTGCGTCCCAGCCGTCCGAATGTGGAGAAGTTGAGTACCTACGAGTCGGGGGAGGAGCCGATTGGCAATGCCAATATTCAGTTCAACATCCGGTTTTACGTGGTCGCGCTGATCTTCGTGCTGTTCGACGTGGAACTGGTGTTTCTCTTTCCCTGGGCCACGGTATTCGGGCGGGCCAATCTGCTGGCGCAAACCAACGGACAGTGGGGCTGGTTTGCCCTGACCGAAGCCGTGCTGTTTGTGGGTGTGCTGGCCATCGGACTGGCCTATGCCTGGGCCAAAGGCTACTTAGACTGGGTTCGCCCCGATCCTAAAGTACCCGTCAGTGACTCAACCGTGCCCGCCGACCTTTATCAGCGGATCAACGAAAAGTACAGTCAGCGAAAGCCGCAATGAAGATAGCCCCGCTTCTTTTACTGACTTTTTGTACTGTCTCGTCTGTTTTTGGCCAAAAATTAGTTGCCGAAACATATCACGTTCGGGTGGTTACTAACCAGGGAAAGCACATTCGTGGTATTCTGGATGATGTAACGGTCGATGACGTGTACCTGACCGATGAGTCGACTACGCCGAAGGCTATTCCATTGGACATTATCCGAAAAGTGGTCATTCGGCGCGACGATAAACGACCGGTCATTCGGACGGGAGCCGTCATCGGCGGGTTGGTCTTTGGCTTTTTTACCGTCGAGGGATTAAAGAGGAATCCAACGCGTAACCCCATCTCGGCCGGTCTTACCTTGCTGCTGGCGTCGGGTACCGGAGTTGCCATCGGGGCGGGGGTTGGTGCGCTCATTGGCAATGTATCCAGCCGGGTGGTACGCCCCGGTATCCGCGAAAACCAACTCACCGACCTGCGTCGGCAACTCGAACCCTTCTCGGTGCGTTATCAGCGTGACGTATTCAACCGCGTCAGTCAATAACCTGTTTTTGTCATGAGTTCATCAGATACAACCGCCAAATCCGGCGAAGCGAGTGTAATTATGCTCAGTTCGGAGGAATTACTGAACTGGTCGCGGGCGTCGTCGCTCTGGCCGATGAGTTTCGGGCTGGCCTGCTGCGCCATCGAAATGATGCAGTCCTTTGCGGCCAGCTACGACCTCGACCGGTTCGGCATTTTTCCGCGCCCATCGCCCCGGCAGTCGGACATTATGATCGTGTCGGGCACGGTAACGTTCAAAATGGCGGACCGCATCCGGCGGCTCTACGAGCAAATGCCCGAACCGCGTTACGTAATTTCGATGGGGTCGTGTTCCAACTGCGGAGGACCTTACTGGCAGCACGGGTACCACGTTGTGAAGGGCGTGGACCGGATTATTCCGGTGGATGTGTACGTGCCCGGCTGCCCGCCCCGCCCCGAAGCCCTGATCGACGGATTTCTGAAATTGCAGGAGAAAATCCGCACGGAGCACCCGCTATTGGGCCAGAAAGCGGAGGTTACTCTGCCTGCGCCATCCCCATTGCCCGATGCTGAATTCTAAGTATCTTTCGTAACTGAAAACAGACGGAATCATGAGCGTTCAGGAATACAAGCGACGACTGCACGAAGTTATTGAGGAAACAGACGATGAAGCCATTCTCCGCAGGATGCTTGATGTAACGAATCCGGTAGCAAATGACCGGGATATTCTGGATGATCTCAGCCCGGCACAACTCGCCGGCTTGATGGAAGCCCGCGAACAGGGACGGCAGGGTAATTACATCACTCTTGATGAATTTAAGAAAAGGATGGAGCAAAAATGGCGCGACAAAGGCTTGTTGTAACACCACCCGCCCAGATTGATCTGGATGCGATCACTAACTTTCTGTCCGATAGTCGTTCGCCCGAGGTGGCCATTCGCTTTCTCGATGAGTTTTACCGGAAACTGGACCTTATCGAATCACAACCCGAGATGGGAAAGCCATCCGCTACGGTAAGCGGAGTAAGGCGGGTACTGGCCGGAAAGTACCATGCCGTTTATTACGAAGACATCGGCGAGGTAATTCTTGTTCTCCGTGTATTTGACACCCGCAGTAACCCCGACGAAAACCCCTACTGATGTTTCCCCTCGACAACCTCGCCGACCTGCTGAATCAGCCCGAAGCCGATACGTTTATCAGCTACCAGACCAACGTCACCCAGCCGTACCTGATCGTACCGGCCGACCGACTGGTGGATGTCTGTCGGTTTCTGCGCACCGATGACCGGCTGTTTTTTGACCTGCTGGCCTGCGTTACGGCGATAGACAATGGACCGGAAGCCAATACCATCGAGGTCGTTTACAACCTTACCTCTATTCCCTACGAACGCAACCTCGGTCTGCGCGTCACGGTGCCGCGCGAGAACGCAGTGGTGCCCAGTGTAGCCAGTATCTGGCGCACCGCCGACTGGCACGAGCGCGAAGCCTACGATCTGGTCGGCGTGGTGTTTGCCAATCACCCCGACCTGCGCCGGATTCTGCTGCCTGCCGACTGGGTCGGTCATCCCCTCCGGCGCGACTATCAGGAGATGACAGAGTACCACGGAATCAAAACCACGTAGCCAAATGGTTGACGTCGGTAACCAATTTGCCCGGTTTCCGTGTTATTCGGATATTGATTTGCTTAACCCCGCGCTATGCCTTCTGCTTTCCGTTTACCATTCGCCTGCCGACTGCTCGTGGTTGGGCTGCTCCTGAGTATAATTAGCCTGCCGCTCCGGGCACAAACCGATTCCGTCACGATTTCGGGACAAATCCGTCACCTGACGCCCCGAATTTATCGGGAGTCGCCAACGGTCGTTATCACTACGACCAACGTTTTACAGGCCGGGCAGGACCTGCCGCATTCGGCTCCATTGCAACCCGATGGTTCGTTCCGGGTGACGGTACCGCTGATTTATCCGCAGGAGGAGATGTACGTCAATGCGGCCCGTGTCGGCACCGCTTTTCTGGCCTCGTCGGGTATGCTGACCATCGATATTGACGCGGATTCACTGTTTATAGTAGCTGTACCTTTCCGGTTTGGTGGGGTAAATGCGCAGGTAAACACGCAGTTTGCGCAGTACAAAGCTCACGAAGCCCGCAATAAACCTAAAGTCGATGCCGCCACGATCAGCCAGCGGATTGGCACCCGCACGGATCGGGCCGCGTTTGCTTACCTGATGGATTCGTTCACCAAAACACTGCGCGATTTCTCGGCCACACGCCCTGTTTACCCATTACTGACCCGCTGGCTGACAGCCATTGCCCAGTACGATGCCGCTTCTTTCCTCTATGACCATGCCGCCGAAACCAACCGGATTGTTGAGGCAGCACTTACCGACTCCCTGCGCCCGGCGAATGATCGACTGCTAACCCCGTCGCGGGCAACGGCCGTGAGTCGCTTCAGTAACTACGCCAGCGGCCGGGTGAGTGTATCACCGGAACGGAGCATATCCGTAAAACAATTGGCCGGTCTGCTGAGTCGTTACGGCCAGAGTCTGTCGGCAACTGAACAGGACCGGCTAACCGCTATTATTCGGAAAGGCGGTGCTGCCGGCACGGACATGCGGTTTCTGAACACACTACTGGGACGCAATGAGATGATTAAGCGATTGCTCGTTTTTGATGTTTCGATGCAACAGGCACGGACTGAATTTGACAGCGCATCGGTCGATTATTTAGAAGGCACTGCGCTGGCTGCCAGCATGAACACTACGCCACTGGCCGATTTATCGCTGCTGCGGACCCATGTTCGGGCAATGATTGGTGATCCGTATGTGCTGCGTTCGGTCGATGCTGTGTACCAGCGGCAAACCAAAGACAGCGTTTCCATTCGGGAGGCTGCCCGCCGGTTAGCGGCCGGGGATTCGCTGAGTGGGTCGGTTGAGGTAGGGACCGGAATTTTTGCGACCCGAAACAGCCGGTCGGGTGCGGGCCAGCTTATCAGCCGGGTACTGCGGAATAATCCCGGCCGGGTGGTATACCTCGTGCGCTGGACACCCGGCAACGCCCAAAGTCAGGAACTGGTGCAGGCCGCTCAACGGTTGCGCGACACCTTCAGTAGCCGCGATCTAACGCTGCTTTACGTGGCCGACCCTGGTGTGGACCCCGCTGTCTGGCTCGAATCGGTCATCCGACAGCAGCTTAAAGGCGAACACCTGTACCTGAGTGATACCCAATGGAACGTTACCGACCTGACACCCTTGCCACCTTATGATGCCGCCGTTTATCTGTTCGGGCCCACCGGGAAACCACAGCGCAAAAACGCCGAACTGCCCACCGACTATGCCAAATTAGTGGACCAGATCCAAAAACTGCTGGACGGTAAATGACCTGTCATATGGCTCATTATCGGTCTTGCCCATTAGGTTTTGGTCAACGACCCAGAACCGAAGCGTAGGTTTGAGAAATGCTGGTTGGCACCGAAAATCTCGTCACCTCCCGCCTTTCATGCGGTTATTGTCAGGCACTTGTCAGTGTTGCCATCCATAACACACATTTTACTCACCCGTCCGATAACTGCCTGTTGTCAAGCTACCATGAGATCTCGTGTACTGCTGTTTTTGGCGCTGTCTGGCCACCAGCGTAGGCAATCGTCGCGGTTTCTTCCTGAACTACCCCACCCGGCGTGAGCCGGTTGCCCATGCGGAGCTGGCCGTTGTTTATCACCGCTATCAAGGCCAACTGCCAGACCGAACCGTCGCTGGGGTGGAGGTCGTAGGGCCGCTCAGTTGCAGTACCCCGTTGGCGTTGATAGCTCCCATCAGCGCACCGGCCCCTTCCAGCCCGTCGGAGTCGCGCAGAGTCACCTGTACGCTGCCATCAGTCCCGGTCCGGCGAATGTCGAGGGTAGCTTTTCCGTAGTTTTTGCCGGTTTTGTTGTACGCCTGTCCCTGATACTGGCCCACGCTGAAGCCCTTGTAGGTCTGGGCATGAACCGCAGCCGGATGGAAAAACAGGACACACAACAGCGCTATCAGACCGGCACCAATCGCATTTTGCTGGAATCTTTTCACGAATGAGAAGATTGGGTGAGATTTTCAGGTGAAGCACTGGAAGATCAATCAGCCCCGGACGAGTCGGGCATCGGCGGGATTTTGCGGATTATACAGCACCGGGTGGGTCGTACCGGTGGCATAAATCTTGGGATTTACCGTCCGGCTGTCGCGAAACTCGTAGGATTGCCCGCCCGCGCTGAACCCAACGGTGGCAAACCAGAAAATTTGGGGTGCTCCGTTCTCGTCTTTGTCGTGGTCCTGTTCCAGGCGCAGTACCTGCCCCGACGTGCGTTGGGCCACCCGGACCCACTGTTGATTTTTCTGATAAAAAAAGTAACCCCCGACCAGCAGGAGTATTCCCATGAAGACAAACAGCATAAGAAAACGGGTTGGAGGTGAAGATGAGTTGGCACGTGTAGTTATTTGCCGGGTTTGAAAATAATACTAAATTAAATTTAGGATGACGTATTTTTGACTATGAACTACGCCGTATTGATTCCCGAAACAGTTGAGCAACTGACTCAACTCGAAGCCCGCCAGCGGCTGGCCATCCACCGTGACCGCGTTCGCTTTATT
>JBBQLG010000020.1:0-60114 GCA_038327655.1 Cytophagales bacterium | reverse complement strand
GTTGCCCGAGAAGGATTCGAACCTCCACAAACAGAACCAAAATCTGTCGTCCTACCCTTAGACGATCGGGCAATCGTCATTTGCGAGTGCAAAGGTAGGATTTGAACGGACCCGATGCAACATCAGCCCGAAAAAAATTCATCCAGCGGTTACAGGCCGGCCACCGAAACAGCGGGCGAAATCTTCTTTACCAAGCCCTGCAACACCTTACCCGGCCCGCATTCGATAAATTCGTCGGCACCATCCGCCACCATGGCTTCTACGGATTGGGTCCACCGGACGGGGGCCGTAAGCTGCGCGATCAAATTGGCTTTAATAACGGCCACGTCCGTAGCTGGCTTCGCCGTCACGTTCTGATAAATCGGGCAACGGGGTGCCGTAAATGTGGTTGCGTCGATGGCGCGGGCGAGTTCTTCACGGGCGGGTTCCATCAGGGGGGAGTGA
The DNA here is from genome assembly GCA_038327655.1 of Cytophagales bacterium. Taxonomy (GTDB): domain Bacteria; phylum Bacteroidota; class Bacteroidia; order Cytophagales; family Spirosomataceae; genus JBBQLG01. The sequence goes on along the minus strand of JBBQLG010000020.1, from coordinate 59,670 downwards.
AACGCCCCGCCCACCGATAGAAGCAGTGCCCGTTTGGCACCGGCCGCTTTCAGCTGCTCACAGGCTCGCTCGACCCCTTCCGTACTACCCGAAATCACAACCTGACCGGGACAGTTGTAGTTGGCCGGTACAACCAGCGCGCCCGACGCCGTAATTTCCGCACAAATCCGCTCGATGGTCGCGTCATCAAGTCCCAGAATGGCCGCCATGGTAGACGGTTGTACTTCGCAGGCCCGCTGCATGGCCGTGGCCCGTTGAAAAACCAGCAGTAATCCATCCTCAAATGACAAAGCACCAGCCGCAACCAGGGCCGAAAACTCACCCAGCGAATGCCCGGCGACCATATCCGGCGCGAAAGACTCAGCGGTTAACGCCATCGCCACGGAATGCAGAAAAACAGCAGGCTGGGTAATGTTGGTTTGTTTGAGTTCATCGTCCGAACCGGTAAACATGGTATTGGCAAGGCTAAAGCCGAGCAATTGATCAGCCCGGTCGAACAGGGTCTTAACGGCACCGGACTGTTGATACAGCTCGCGGCCCATGCCACTGAACTGAGACCCCTGACCGGGAAAAACGTAAGCTTTCATAGAGGTAGTTTGCCTGATTGACTGGGTAAAAACGCCCGCAAAGTTCCGAAACTTTGGGCAGGCAAACTAACCTGGTTCCGGCACTCAAACAGCCCCTGCTTTGTTTAACAGGAGACAAACAAATGGCAACAACAGTCGGTTAGCAGAACGGGTCGGTACCAGCGTTATATCCGGCTGAATAAGGACACCAGACCGGAAAAACACCCGATTAAAATTGGTTGCGCACCGTTTGTGATTTAGTTTTGACCCTCAGCCCGTGGGGGCCGACTTTATCAAGTTTTTTAGTAAAAATTGTACATCGTACTATATGTCCTGGGTATCTCAATCACTTTCCAGTTCGCTCGGCCGTAAGGTTGTTATGTCGTTGACCGGGCTGTTTTTATGTTCATTTCTGATCGTGCATGCGGTCGGCAATCTGCAATTGTTCAAGGGTGACAACGGGCGTTCGTTTAACGAATACAGCTATTTCATGACCCACAATCCGGTCATCATGGCGGTTTCGTACCTGCTCTACACCTCTATTCTCGTTCACGCGCTGATGGCCGTGATCCTGACGCGCCACAACCGGGCATCGCGGCCGGTGCAGTACGCCTACATGAAGCCCGAAGCCAACAGTGCCTGGTCGTCGCGCAACATGGGCATTTTGGGGTCGGTGCTGCTGGTATTCATTGTACTGCACATGCGGACGTTCTGGTACGAAACGCACTTTGGTCACCTGCCCATGGCCGAGTACGACGGCAAGATGTATAAAAACCTCTACACGGTGGTCGAAGCAGCCTTTTCGCAATGGTGGTATTCGCTGTTCTACGTCATCTCGATGGGTGCACTGGGCTACCACCTGCTCCACGGTTTCAAGAGCGGCTGGCAGTCGCTGGGCATTCGGCACAAAAAATACACGCCCATTTTCGAGGTAGTAGGCACCTACGGCTTCGCCCTGATTATTCCGGTACTTTTTGCGGCTATGCCGATTTATTTTTTGCTGCGGCACTTTGGCGTGTTCGCTTAATGAGTTTTAACACCTATCGTCTATGAAACTGGAGTCAAAAATTCCCGAAGGCCCACTCGCCGAGAAGTGGTCGCGGCAAAAGTTTGGATTGAAATTGGTCAACCCGGCCAACAAGCGTAAGTACGAAATTATTGTGGTCGGTACAGGGCTGGCCGGAGCATCGGCAGCCGCGTCGCTGGCTGAGCTGGGCTACAGCGTGAAAGCGTTCTGTTTTCAGGACAGTCCACGCCGGGCGCACTCAATTGCGGCACAGGGGGGAATCAATGCCGCCAAAAATTACCAGAATGACGGCGACAGCGTGTTCCGGCTGTTCTACGATACCATCAAAGGCGGAGACTACCGCGCCCGCGAAGGCAATGTGTACCGCTTAGCCGAAGTAAGTGTCAACATCATTGACCAGTGCGTGGCGCAGGGCGTTCCCTTTGCCCGCGAATATGGCGGTCTACTGGCGAACCGGTCGTTCGGGGGCGCACAGGTGTCGCGGACGTTTTACGCCCGTGGTCAGACCGGCCAGCAGCTGTTGCTCGGTGCTTACAGTGCCCTGAGTCGGCAGGTAGCCAGTGGCAAGGTGAAACTGTTTCCCCGTACCGAAATGCTCGACCTCGTGGTTGAGGGCGGCAAGACACGCGGCATCATCACCCGCAACCTGATCACCGGCAAAATCGAGTCGCATTCGGCCCACGCCGTGTTGCTTTGTACCGGGGGGTACGGCAACGTGTTTTATCTCTCGACGAATGCGATGGGGTCGAACGTGACAGCCTCGTGGCGGGCGCACAAGAAAGGAGCAATGTTCGCTAACCCTTGCTACACGCAGATTCACCCAACCTGTATTCCGGTAAAAGGTGACTACCAGTCGAAGCTGACTCTGATGTCGGAATCGCTGCGGAACGACGGCCGGGTGTGGGTACCATTGCATAAAGAAGATGCCGAAAAGATTCGTAAGGGGCAGTTGAAAGCGACGGACATTGCCGAAGAAAACCGCGATTACTTCCTCGAACGGCGGTATCCGGCATTCGGTAACCTTGTTCCCCGCGACGTGGCCTCGCGTAACGCCAAAGCCGTTTGCGACGAAGGTCGGGGTGTGGCGGCAACGGGTCTGGCGGTGTATCTGGACTTCGCCGATGCTATCAAGCGCGACGGGAAGAAAACCATCGAAGCCAAGTACGGTAACCTGTTTGAGATGTACGAGAAAATTACCGACTACAACCCGTACGAAACGCCGATGATGATTTACCCGGCGGTTCACTACACGATGGGTGGTTTGTGGGTGGATTATAACCTGATGACCAATATTCCCGGTCTGTACGCGCTGGGCGAAGCCAACTTCTCCGACCACGGTGCTAACCGGCTTGGTGCCAGTGCGCTGATGCAGGGCTTAGCCGACGGTTACTTCGTGATTCCATACACGGTTGGTGACTATTTAGCCACGATTGGCCCCGCCGATAAACTGCCGACCGATCACCCGGCGTTCAAGGAGGCTGAGCAGAGCGTTCATCATACCATTGAGCGGATGCTGGCCATCAAAGGGGAGAAACCCGTCGATGATTTTCACCGCGAACTGGGCCACATCATGTGGGACTACTGCGGCATGTCACGAACGGCTGAAGGGCTGACCAAAGCCAAGCGCATGATTCAGAACCTGAAAAAAGAGTTCTGGAGCAACGTTCGGGTCATGGGCGAAAACGAAGAAATGAACCAGTCGCTGGAGCAGGCCTCCCGCGTGGCTGACTTCATCGAACTGGGCGAACTAATGATCGACGACGCCCTGAACCGGGATGAATCATGCGGTGGTCACTTCCGCGAGGAGTACCAGACGGAAGAAGGCGAGGCCCTGCGCAACGACGCTGATTTTGCCTATGTAGCCGCCTGGGCGTTCAATGGCGAAAACCAGCCGGAGATCCTCAACAAAGAGGAATTAGTGTTCGAAAACGTGAAGCTGACCCAGCGGAGCTATAAATAATAGTCGGCAGGGGTTAGTGAGTCGTCGTCGTCAGTGTTGGCCAACTACTCACTAACTCCTATCCACTAACGACTGAAACAGAAATGAAGATCACGCTGAAAGTCTGGAGACAGAAAAACAATAAAACAGTCGGCAAGCTGGCTGAATATCAACTGGATAAAGTATCGCCGGACATGTCGTTTCTGGAGATGATGGACGTGCTGAACGCCGACCTGATCCACAAAAACGAAGAGCCGGTTGCCTTTGACCACGACTGCCGCGAGGGCATCTGCGGGATGTGTTCGATGTACATCAACGGTCGGGCGCACGGTCCGCAGACGGGCGCAACAACCTGCCAACTCCACATGCGTTCGTTCAGCGACGGCGACACCATCATAGTCGAACCGTGGCGCGCGCGCGCATTCCCGGTCATCAAAGACCTGATGGTCGACCGGTCAGCGTTTGACCGCATTGTGCAGTCGGGTGGTTACGTAACGGTCAATACGGGTTCGGCACCGGACGCCAACGAGATTCCGGTTCCCCGCGAACTGGCCGACGAAGCGATGGATGCAGCCGCCTGTATTGGTTGCGGAGCCTGCGTAGCAGCCTGCAAAAATGCATCGGCTATGTTGTTCGTATCGGCCAAGGTATCGCACATGGCCTTGTTGCCGCAGGGCCAGGCCGAACGCGATATGCGGGCGGAGAAGATGGTGGCGCAAATGGATGAGGAAGGTTTTGGTGCCTGCTCGTTCACGGGTGCCTGTTCGGTGGAGTGTCCGAAGTCGATTTCACTCGATCACATCGCTCGTCTGAACCGCGAGTATTTAGGCTCAAAACTGACCTCGAACAGCAGCATATAGTTGCCAGTTTGTTCACGTGTATAGACTCCCTGTCTGGTTTTGCTGGTCTTCCGGCTATAACCTGGCGGGGATTTTTTTGCGTCAAGCGGGCAACTCATCAGCGGTTTGTGTAGCATAAGCGTCGGTTTGTATAGCCCCGGCGGAGATGTTGTTAAGACCTTTGCGGGTAAATCCGGTTTCATTAATGGGAGCAGACGAGTCACTCAAAAACAACAACTTCATGTCCCTCACCGATTTTCGTACACTTGGCCATTCCGGCTTGATTGTCAGTCCGCTTGCGTTGGGTACGATGACCTTCGGCACCCCGCGCTGGGGGTCGCCCGATGCTGTTTCGCAGGCTATTTTTAATGACTACGTCGATGCGGGTGGTAATTTTATTGATACCGCTGACGTCTACTCCGGCGGGCAGAGCGAAGAATTGGTCGGTCAATACATCACCGACCGTAGCCTGCGCGATCAACTCGTATTGGCCACTAAGTTTGGTTTCAACGGGAGTCCCGGCAATCCGCACGCGGGTGGCAACGGCCGGAAGAACATTCACCGTGCCCTCGACGGCTCTCTGCGCCGGTTGAAAACGGACTACATCGACCTGTACTGGCTGCACGTCTGGGATATGGTAACGCCCGTGGAGGAAGTGCTACAGACATTTGGCGACCTCGTCCGGGCGGGTAAGATTCGCTATTTCGGCTTCTCGGACATGCCCGCCTGGTACATTACAAAAGCGGCTACACTGGCGAAGGTTTATAATGTACCCGGCCCGATTGCCATGCAACTCGAATATTCACTCGTGGCGCGAAGCATCGAGCAGGAGCACGTACCGGCAGCCCTCGAATGCGGCATGGGTATTACGCCGTGGAGTCCGCTGGCGGCCGGTTTCCTGGCCGGGAAGTACGAGCGAACCGACGCTGGAGCCACCGGCGAGGGGCGGCTCAGCGGGGCTAACCCGTTCGGCAACAGCAAATTCACCGACAAAAACTGGCAGGTGCTCGATGCGTTGCGGACGGTAGCCGGACAACTTGACCGGCCATTGGCGCAGGTTGCCTTAGCCTGGGTATCGGCACAGCCCGGCGTCACTGCGCCCATTATCGGAGCCAGCAAACCCGAACAACTCCGCGATAATCTGGCTTCGCTCGCTATTCGTTTCTCACCCGAACAGCTTCGTCTGTTGCATGAGGCTGGTGCACCGGAGTTGTTTTTTACGCCGGGTCTCAAAAAGATGATTTTCGGCGGTACCACCGTGCAGGGCTGGAAATAGTAACAGCCGTAACCAATATTGAACAGGGTCGGTAAGTAGTCGGGCCATCGCGCTTTAGTACGTTGGAGCGGGTAGCTGTTTCGTTTCCGTTTTCCATCGTCATCAAAATAAACTCAATATGTTCGCTAAAATCGTTGTTTTTGGTTTCTTCACATGCCTCGCCAGTACGGCCCAAGCTCAGGTAATCAATACGTTATCGACCCAGGAAAAGAAAGAGGGCTGGAAAATGCTCTTCGACGGTCGGGACCTGAACGGCTGGCATCGCTACAACGGCAGAGGCGTACCCTCATCCTGGAAAATCGAACAGGGCGCGTTGCATCTGGATGTGCCCCAAAAGCCCGGCCCTACCCCGCGAGACGCCGGTGATTTGGTGACCGACGCCGTTGTATCGGGTGATTTTGACTTTAAAGCGGAGTTTAAAATCGAGAAGTACACCAACAGCGGTTTCTTTTTCTTCGTACAGGAAAGCCCGCAGTACAAAAAGATTTACGATACCGCTCTGGAAGTGCAGGTTGGCGATGATGTTCTCTACCAGAAGAAAGCCGAGAAATACCATCATTCCGGTGATTTTTTTGGTCTGGCAGAGGTAAGAGTCGACGAGCCAAAGCCGCTTGGAAGCTGGAATCAGCTTGAGCTTAGTCTGAAGAAAAACAAGCTGACGGTCACGTTAAACGGCTTTGTTGTTCAGGAACACGATCTGAGCAGTGCCGACTGGAAACAGCGCATGTCGGCCAGTAAACTCAAAGATGCTTCCGTGGGTAAAGGCCGGTTTATCGGGCGGATTGGCTTGCAGGACTGGAATACCAGCGTCTGGTTTCGGGACGTCAAACTCCGGAAGCTCTGACGGTTGCGCGTACCAAGCTATTGCTTCGTTTTGTGTTGCAGAAGCTACGGTTTGTATAGCCCCAGCCGGGAACCAAAGCCCGACCTTTGTGGCGTACAAAAAGCAATTTCAACCAACCGCATCAACATATGAGTACGCTCAGAAAGACAGCCCTCGGCCGTCAGGGATTAGAAATAGCAGTAGAAGGACTCGGCTGCATGGGTATGTCGGGCTTCACCGGCGGCAATGTCTATGGTGTGGCCGACGATACCGAAAGCATCGCCACCATTCACCGCGCACTGGAACTCGGCGTGACCATGCTCGACACGGCCGATATTTACGGCCCGTTCGCCAACGAGCAGTTGGTGGGTAAAGCCATTGCCGGTAAGCGCGATCAGTTTACGATTGCCACCAAGTTCGGCTTCGAGATTGGTGACGACAACAACATGACCGGGCAGGTAAACGGACGCCCAGACTACGTGCGTAAATCGGTCGAGCGGTCGCTCAAAAACCTCGGTACGGACTACATCGACCTGTATTATCTGCACCGGATGGACCCCAACACGCCCATTGACGAAACAGTCGGGGCGATGGCCGACCTGGTAACCGAGGGCAAGATTCGGTACATCGGTCTCTCAGAAGTATCATCCGACAGCCTGCGCCGGGCCAACGCGGTTCACCCCATTACGGCGTTGCAGACGGAATATTCGCTCTTTGACCGGGGTGTCGAAGAAACGGACGTGCTGCAAACGACGCGGGAGCTGGACATTGGTTTTGTGGCGTATTCTCCGTTGGGACGGGGCTTTTTGTCGGGCGAAATCAAATCGCCGGATGACTTCGATCCGGGCGATTTCCGGCGGTTCTGGCCCCGTTACCAGGGCGACAATTTCTACAAAAACCTGGAACTGGTCGAAAAATTGCAGTCGCTGGCAACGGACAAAGGGGTTACGGCTTCGCAGTTAGCCCTGGCCTGGGTGCTGGCGCAGGGTGTAGTCGCTATTCCCGGCACTAAACGCCGGAAGTACCTGGAACAGAACGTGGCTGCTGCCGACATCACACTGAGCCAGCCGGAGTTAGCCGAGTTGGATGCCATTCTGCCGGTGGGCAGCGTGTCAGGTGCCGCTTACCCGGCTGGCATGTAAATCAGCCAAATTGCTTTTGTCTCAACCACAGAGCCAGATGAACAGACCGTCGGCTCTGTGGTTAGTCTATTTATTTCTCGATGAAACACGCCCCGAAAGCCATACAGGTACTGAATACCGTGACGGAATACACGCGGTTCTACGGACTGCCGGCCCCGACCCATCCACTGCTTACCCTTATCGACCTGACCAAGGCCCGCGAAACAGCCAATGCCCGGCCGAACGTGGTGATTCCGCCGGTAGTACCACACCTCTACACTATTTTCCTGAAACGGAATCTGAAGGGTCTGCTCTATTACGGGCATCAGTCTTATGATTTCAGCGAGGGCGTACTGGGCTTTTCGGCTCCCGGTCAGGTGTTTACGGTCGACCCGGCGTTGGATGCATCGGAGGTAACCGGCTGGATACTGGTCTTTCACCCCGACCTGCTCACAAAATACCCGTTGGGAAAAAAAATAGGGAGTTATAGCTTTTTCGCCTACGCGGTACACGAAGCCCTCCACCTGTCGGCACAGGAGGAAAGTGCGCTGGATAGCCTGCTACACAGCCTTCGGGCCGAATCCGAACGACCCATCGACGCGTTTAGTCAGGACGTTTTGGTTTCGCAGATTGAGGTGCTGCTGAACTACGCCAACCGCTTTTACCACCGCCAGTTTCTGACCCGGCGCACGGCCGAACATACCCGCGACGGCGGAGCATTGCTGAGCCAGTTCGAGCAGTTGCTGATTGCTTATTTTGCCCAGGCCGATCAGCCGCTGCCCACGGTACAGCACTTCGCCGACGAACTCCGGGTATCGCCCGCCTATTTAAGCGACATGCTTCGTTCGCTGACGGGGCAGAACACACAACAGCACATTCACCACGCGCTGATTGAACGGGCGAAGCAATTGCTCCTGACTACCTCCCTGACAATCAACGAAACGGCGTTTCAACTCGGCTTCGAGTATCCGCAGTATTTTACCCGGCTTTTCAAGAGTAAAACGGGACTGACGCCGGCCGCGTTTCGGGTGTTGCTGCCCTAATGTGGGCCACTATCCTGCTTGTTTTTACTTTTCGAGGCCGTCTTTTTTGGCGCGTTCGTGTACCGCTTTGGCCCGCTTTTCGCTGTCGGGGTGGCTCGCTAACAGTTTATCGACACTGCTGCCTTTACCACCCTCACTCAGTTTGGCTAATTTCTCGAAGGCCGAGGCCAGGGCCAGCACATTGTAGCTGTGCTTCTTCATGAAATTATAGCTGTACTCATCGGCTTCGCTTTCCTGTTTACGGCTATAACTGGCATTGATGATGCTTTCGCCGAGCGCACCCAGTTCCGAACTGGCTAACTGACTAACAGTATTCGATTGAGACACAGCCGCGTTTTTGATGGCAGAGCGCTTCAGGGCACTCCTCATGGCATCTTTGGTATCGCTGTTCTTCACGTGGCCAATTTCGTGGCCAATAATGCCCAGCAGTTCGTCGTCGGTCATAATGTCCATCAGCGACGAAAACACCCGGACACTACCGTCGGCGCAGGCAAAAGCGTTGATGTCCTTCACCTTGTACACCTTATAATTTAGTTTCATGCCGTCTTCGTCGGCGTGATTACCGAACAGCTTGTTCAGCCGAATAGTATAGGGGTCTGTTGACCCGGCTACGGCGTTGTGTTCGTCCATCCACTTGACGGATTGTTTGGCGTAGTCCTGCACCTGGGCATCGGACAGCGAAGCCGCACCGACCATATCTTTGCCTGCCTGCTCCAGTTTGGAGTTGAGTTTAAGACCACCGAACTGCGCCTGAACGGCGGGTGCCAACAGGAGACTGGCGACCACTACGATTGCTGTACGTTTCATGAATATGTGCCTGAAGAGAGATAAGGTGTTCTCTCGTACTACTAAGCCAATGGACCCGTACTTGTTTCAAAGTAGCTGCAATTATTGACCGCGTTCATCGAAGTACCCTCGGTACTGACGAGACATGGATCATTCCTCCGCTAATGTCCGGGAAATGTTCATGCGGTAGATGCCCAGTGCCGGTAGGGCAGCCGCCAGAATGCCCACGCCGATAGCCCCGGCCAGCAACAGCCATTCTTCGGGCAGAATAGCCAGCGATTTCAGGTCGTAATGGTACTGCGACTCTACCCGATTGGCGAACAGCAGCAGACCGACCCGACTCAGCAGCAACCCCAACACAAAGCCAATCAGGGCCAGGGCCAGCCCTTCGAGCAGCAGCATACCAAATAACTGCGTCCGGGTGGCTCCCATCGACAGCATCAGGGCCATTTCGTAGCGTCGCTCTTTCAGCGAATTATAGAGCGACACAAATACGCTGATGCCGGCAATGAGCATGATGGCGATGGCTAATTTCTGGAGATTCTCGATCCCGACGCCCAGTAACTCGAACAGCCGGTTAATTTCGATCTGGGGCAGGGCGGCCTGCAGTTTGGAGTTTTGGTTGATGCCCCGCGCCAGCATCATGCCCATCGGATTCCGAAACTTGATGAGCATACTGGTAATCTCGCGCGGGGGTTCCTCCATTGCGGCATCACCTTCAGCATGACCACCGACGACGGCGTGATGCTCGTGAATGGCCCAGATGCTCGATACGTTGGTCAGGATTAGCTGATCGGCCACGGTATTGGTCGGACTGAGGATGCCCACCACCTTGTACTGCTTTTCTTTGTGGTCTTCGCCGTTCCCATCCAGCCCGTGCGAACCGGCAAAACTATCACCGATTTTCAGCCCCGCCACAGCCGCCACCCGTGGTCCAATCACGACTTCCATATCGGCACTGAACGGTTTCCCCTCGGCCACGGTCGCACCGAAGTGTTGCAGGTATTTCTGGTTCGTACCCACAATCCGAAACGAGCGGTAACTGTCGCCCATGGCCAGCGGAATGGCCGTTTTAATCATCGGGTTGCGCGTAAGCCGTTCCGCTTCGTCCAGTGGAATGTTGCCGGTGGGCGCATCGACCTGATACACGCTCGACAAAATCAGTTGTAGCGGACTCCCCTTCGCGCCCAGCACCATGTCGATTCCCTTGCTGTTTTTGGTAAACTGCTCGGTCAGTTGCCTGCCCAGCAGGAGCAGCAACGAGATAATGGTGATGCCAAACGTCATGAGCAAGCCGCTTAAAAAGCTGCTCAGGGGTTTGTCCAACAGGTTGCGCCAACTGATTTTGAAGAGGTTCATAGGCTGTTAACCTCACCCCCGGCCCCTCTCCTTTAAAAGGAGAGGGGAGCAGGCTCGGTATCTCAAAAGTATCTAAGTCGTCACCCGGCAGCGGCACGGTACTATTATTTAACTCAATTGCGCCCTTATCCCCCGCAAAATCTCGTCGCCACCCGCTGCCAGCAGACTTTCGGCCAACTGATACCCCAGTTGCTCCGCTTCAGGCAAAGGTCCCGCGAACGTTTCGCGCAGGAGTTCACCGCCATCCAAACTCACCATGCCCCCCGTCAGACTAATCCCCGTTTCGGTGTGGGTCGCTAAGGCAAAAACCGGAATGCTGCACCCGCCCTCGAGCCGACGCAGGAAGGCCCGTTCGGCCCGCAGACAAACTTCGGTGTCTTCGTGATTGGTCAGTCGGCGGATGGCATCAAGTTTGTCTAACCCTAAGGTATCGGAGGCTTCGATGGCCACGCTGCCCTGCCCCACGGCGGGCGTGAACTCACCGACGGGCAGGTATTCGGCGATCAGATCGTCATACTCCATCCGATGCACCCCGGCATAGGCCAGCAACAAGGCATCGCAGTGTCCCTCGTCGAGTTTGCGCAGCCGGGTTTGCAGGTTCCCCCGCATGTCGACCGTGGTTACGTGCGGGCAGAAATGTTTCAGCATCGCTACCCGGCGCGTGGAAGAGGTACCAATCGTAAACTGCTCCCCGCTCGTGAGCGACAGCGTTTTGTTGCGGCTCACCAGCACATCGTTTACCCGCTCGCGCTCCGTGAAGGCAATGATTGTCAGGTCGGGCGGCAGCGACGACTGCAGGTCTTTGGCACTGTGTACGGCGATGTCGATGGTACCGGCCCGGAGTTGATCTTCGAGTTCCTGGGTAAAAATGCCCTTGCTGCCAATTTTTGCCAGCGACCGGTCCAGAATCTGATCGCCTTTGGTGTCGATCAGGATTAATTCGGAGGTTACGCCCCCCGCTCCCAATAACTGCTGAATGTATTCGGCCTGCCATAGGGCCAACCGGCTGCTGCGGGTGCCAATTCGGATGTGCATAAAAACAAGGTAAGTGTCCGAAAAAACAACTTGTGGAGAATCCCCCACAAAAATACCCCGAAACGCAACGCAGTGTTCCCCAGCCGCTAAAAACTTCAGTACGCCATGTATGCCTCTTTCGCTCAGAAAAGTAGCCCCAGTGCGTCAAAATGACTGATTTTCGGTTTAAAAGCCTGAAGAAATACGTCATCTTGACGCGATTGTACCCCTAAAAATCTGTCGGCACGGCATTTGAGTATATATGGATAGAACATTAAACAACAAATACCATGAGAGCGATAGAAAACGTGTTTCAGGGTGCCGCCGGACAGATCGATTTATTAAACACGCTCTATGGTGGATCAAGTCAGACGACAATGAACGTCGAGCGCGAAGACGACCGGATGGTGGTCAGTTTATCGGCTCCCGGCGTCAGTGCCAGTTCCTTTAACGTGCTGGTCGAAGGCAACAAACTGATTATTTATACCCTGCTGGTGGGTACGCCTATGTTGCAGAATAACGAGTCGATGGGGCAGCGGCTGGCCGTACCGATGTTTTTGAAGGTAATGGATATTCCGCCCGTGGTCGATGCCGAGCAGATTGAAGCGGTACACGAGCAGGGTAACGTAACGGTAGTGCTGCCGTACAAGAGCGACGAAAAATTACACCGTCGGGTCGAGATTCAGGACTTATTGTAGCACGCATTTTCTTTTCTCGGCCGGGGCCACCAATTACGCCCTGTCAAGTATAGATCGAAGGCCTGATTCTCTTGGAGTCAGGCCTTTTTTGTTAGCCGCTACTGTAACCGGTAATAAATTGATAATCAGTTGATAGACCACTTGACGGTTAATAAGAATCAGGCTAAATTTTGCGTCGCTCAACGGGCTGATCCTGTTGAGTTTAGGCAGCTTCAGCGCAAACTAGTCCGCAATTCGCTAAAAATGAACACTTGCAGAAGTGGCCAAAACCCTTAATTTTGACAGTCTGTTACCAACATAATTTCCCTACACCGGGCATATTTCCGGTGTTACCATCCATATAACCTTATTCACTTATGGTACAAGTTGACGCCATCGAGCCGATTCTCGAAGAAGACAAGGGCCGTTTTGTACTCTTCCCGATTCAGCACGCCGACATCTGGCGGATGTACAAACAACACGAAGCCTCGTTCTGGACAGCCGAAGAAATCGACCTCTCTCAGGATCAGCGCGACTGGGATGCCCTCAACGACGGCGAACGGCATTTTATCTCCCACGTGCTGGCGTTTTTTGCGGCTTCCGACGGTATTGTCAACGAGAACTTAGCGGTAAATTTTCTCTCGGAAGTGCAGTACGCCGAGGCCAAGTGCTTTTACGGATTTCAGATCATGATGGAGAACATTCACTCCGAGACCTACTCGCTGCTGATCGACTCCTACATCAAAGACCCCGTCGAAAAGGACCGGATGCTGAACGCCATCGACACCATTCCCTGCGTACAGAGAAAAGCGGAGTGGGCCTTGCGCTGGATTGATAACGGCTCCTTCGCCGAACGGCTTATTGCCTTTGCTGCCGTCGAAGGCATTTTCTTCTCCGGCTCGTTCTGCTCCATCTACTGGCTCAAGAAGCGCGGTCTGATGCCGGGCCTAACGTTCTCGAACGAGTTGATTTCGCGTGATGAAGGCCTGCACCGCGACTTTGCCTGTCTGCTCTACACCGATCACATCAAGCACAAAATGCCTGAAGCGGAGGTGTACGCCATCATCCGTGATGCGGTTGAGATCGAGCAGGAGTTCGTAACGGACGCGCTGCCGGTATCGCTGATCGGCATGAACGCGGCCCTGATGCAACAGTACATCGCCTTCGTGGCCGATCACCTGCTGATAACGCTGGGTCTGGAAAAGATTTATAACGTCACGAATCCATTCGACTTCATGGACATGATCTCGTTGCAGGGTAAAACCAACTTCTTTGAGAAGAAAGTTGGTGAGTACCAGAAAGCGGGCGTAATGGGGTCGATGAACGAGAAAGAAACCGCTAAAATCGCGTTTAACGAAGATTTTTGAGGAAATATACCTGAGACATCGGGTTTATTGTGAATTAACCTGTTGTCTTCAACTTTCGGCCCGATTTGCCCCCAGCAAATCGGGCTTTTTTTAGTCCAGCCGACACGGCCAATCAGTACCATCAATGGCAGTTCTCTTCACAATTCGGGTATACCAGATTCTTGTCACAGTACTGTGCGTGGCGTTGGCCGTTTCCTTTGTTGGCCGGGCAGAATATTTTGACGACGCCTGGTTTGCGGAGGAAGCGTATTGGCTGATCCACACGGGGCATGTCCGCTCCGAACTGTTCCGGGGTCTGAACGGGTGGGAAAACCGGCTCTACGTTTTTCACAAACTTTTTATTTATACCCAAGCCCTGCTGCTGTCGGTACTCGGGGTTACGGTAGCCAGCAGTAAGGTAATCGGTGTCTTGTTCGGAACGGTGGGGCTGGTTCTGGTCTGGCATTATCCCGAAAAAGCCGCGCGGGAGCAACGCTGGTTAGCAATCCTGCTCTACCTCGGCTGCGGAACGCTGATCCGGTACGTTTGCCTGGACCGACCCGAAACGATGTGCATGGCGCTGGGCTTTGCGTCGTTTTTTGTGATGCAGCGCGCTACCACCCTGCGTAAACAGATCGTCGGTGCGGCCCTCTTAGCCGGTTTGTCCGCGCTCACGCACCTAAACGGACTCGCCTACATACTGGCCGGAGCCGCGTTCATCCTGATTCGCAATAGCTGGCAGTGGGCTACTCTTTTTGGGATGGTAAGCAGCTTGATACTGAGCCTGTTTCTCGCCGATGCGCTTTACGACGGTCAGTTACCAACGCTGTTCGCGCAATTCGTGCATGACCCAGCCACCAAAAGCGGGCTGACCTTCGCCAGTAAACTGACCGTGATGGCCGGTTACCACGAGCAGTTTTTTCACAGCGAAAACGAGGCTGCGCTGAGTGTATTGGTTCTGCTCTGTCTCCTTGTTTTTCGGCGGCACCTGCGCAGTAAACAGCCGGTTTTACTGTACACTGGTTTGTTGATAAGCGCGTTCTGGGTAGTATCGAAGGGGGTGGCCGACGTTTATTTTCTCTTATTTCTACCTTGGCTGGCCCTGTTAGTGGCTGAATTCGCGGTGCAGTACCTACCGCAACAACCCCGCTGGCAGCAACAGACTGGTCGCGGGTTAGTCATGGGTTATCTGTTGCTGGCGGGTGTGCAGGCAGGGAAAGTGATTGCCGAAAATAATCGGCTGCCCAACACCGAAGCGCAGAATGCCCGGCTGGCTACGGTCATGCCCGTGCACCACACCGATGTGATTGCGCCGTTATCATTCTTTTTCGGGCAGATGGCACACTACCGCATCCGCGGGCTGACGTACTACCTGATGCTAAGCGAAAAAGGACCTGCCCTGTCGCTAACCGCATTTTTTGAGATGGCCCGGCGTGACCGGGTACTGTACATCATCAGCGATCATCAGCGCAATGCCGCGTATAACATACCGACTAATGCGCCCACCCGGATTGGCGACTATCAGAGGGTTTATCAGGATCAATGGAACAGCGTGTATGCCTGGCAACCGAAGTAAGTCGTACCTCAATCAGCGTCTTCGGCACCCAACACCGAAAAGATCAGGTCCGATTCATAGCCTTTACTCATGGCATAGCGGACTAATTTCTGTTTGATTATCAACGGGTTGTCATCACGCAGGCTCGCCCGCTTTTTATCTAACAGAGCCGTCAGTGTTTCGCGGTAGTCGGCCGGGGCAATCTCGTTCATGGCCTGATTGAGGTTGTAGCCCGTAATGCCGCGCTGTTTGAGGTGCTGCTGAATCTTTCGTTTCCCCCAGCCCTTCACCCGAAATTTACCGCCCGCGAAGGCTTTGGCGAACCGCTCTTCGTTGAGGTAATTCTGTGTAATCAGTTCGGCAATCACTTCTTCGGCATCGTCGCCGTAAATATCCCAGTCGTTCAGGCGGTCGCGCACTTCCTGCTGCGTTCGCTCCTGATAGGCGCAGAACGACGCAGCTTTTCGGAGCGCATCGGTAAGGTAAGCCGTCATTTTTTCAGCGTAGTGTCGTTTAGATAACAACCGGCTTTGGGTTCTGGTTGCGGGCAGTTCGTCCGGGTGATTTTTACCGGCATCGCGTCTGTTACTTCATAAAAAGTCGGTTCTTTGCCGTATTGAATCAACCGCAGCACTCCATGAAACCAAAGAATTTAGTTAGTCTTTCTGTATCAGCCGCCTTTCTGGTCCTGTCCGTAACGGGGCTGCTCATTTATTTCGGCCAAAATTCACACGCTGTCGATCACATACACGCCTGGTTCGGTATTCTGTTTGTCAGCGCGGCCGTTTTTCACATCGTCAATAACTGGAGTTCCATCAAAGGGTATTCCAAAGACCGGCGAACGGGCGGTATTAAGCGCGAACTGATCCTGCCCGCCTTACTGGCACTTGTTTTTGCCGGTGGTATTGCGGCCGACGTACCCGTGTTTAAAGACTTAGCCAACGCGGGCAAAAAGCTGTTTCGGGGCGATAAACCCAAGAAAGGCGGGCCACTCTCGCAGGCTACCGTCGACTCGATTGCCTACAGTATCGAAACCCGGTACAGTACCGCACTAGCGAAAGCAGACACGGCCGCCCTGGCGAAAAGCTACACCGACCACGCTACCCTAAGCACCGAAGCCGGTACGTTTCAGAGCGGTACCGAATCCGTAAAAAAAGCGGGTGAAGCCGAAAAGCTAACCACCAAAATAGACCATGCCACCGCCCTCGACGACAACGTGATTGTGGTACACGGCACGGCGACAGGTTCGCCAGCGGGCCTGTTTACATTCACCCGCGTGTTAAAGCACGAGGGCGACAACTGGCTGATTGCCGCCGTCCAGATGGCCCGACTCCCGGCAAAAGGAGCCGCTGTGGCACGTTTGTAACCAAGGCTGGTTCATTGCAGAAAGGGGATGCTGATTTTTTCAGTATCCCCTTTCTGTTGTGCCGTATAGCGTCATTCAGTGATCAATGCATCTTTGCCCACTTTTGCTCTCCCGCTTCTATAACCACCGGCAACTCGTTTACTTTTGGTGGTATCGGGCAGGAGTAGCCGTCGGCGTAGGCGCAGTAGGGATTGTAGGCCTTGTTGAAATCGAGCATCAGTTTCCCGTTCTGAACATCGCGTAACCGCAGGTCGAGGTAGCGGCCCCCACCGTAGGTTTCCTTCCCGGACGTGGCATCTTTAAACGGCAGAAACAGGTAATCGCGGTACTGCGGCAACCGCATCAGGTTCAGGCTGCGAAAAATAGCCAGGGTGTACGGCTGACCATTCAACACAAACGACAACGTGGCGTACTTAACCTGCGGCTGGGTTTTGCCGCTGTACGTGGGCATCTCAAACGGTTCGGCATCGGGCGTGAGCGTCACCGTGGCCTCCACCCGGTAGCGGATGTCGGGAGAGTAGAACCGCAGCATTCCCAGATCGCTGTCGGTGTGAAGCGGACTGTTGGGCGTCGAGCGGAATTCGGCTTTATAGGCCGTGCGGTGCGCCATAATCTGCTGCTCATACGTAACGGGCTGCGCCTGCAACACGCCATTAGTGAGCAGCATAAGCACACCAACGCATCTCCATTTCGTCTGTAAAGTCATCATCATCATCACCTGTGGGATTTGCCGGAAAGTACGCGCCTTAGCAACGATATGTTGCTACCACCCGCCGAATGTTTTCGGAATTTATCTGCTTCCCGATGCAACTAAAGGTTGCGTCATTGACTCTTTAGGACAATTCTGCCAAAACGATCCGGTAACCGGCAGCACGCGCAAACCAGCTTAACAAATCTTAACAACGCGCCTTAACAATCCTTAACAGTACTGTATCCTATAACCGAAAGCAGGCCCGTTACTTTTGTTCATCAATCCACGGCATCAGCCTTCGTCACGAACTACTCACTTTATGAAAAATCTCTTCGGTCTGGTTATCAGTCTCTGGTTCGTATCGTTCAGTGCATCAGCCCAAACCAGCCCCTCAGTCGGCTCTGGAACGGTACGCGGTACGGTAACCGACAGCCTCACCGGCAAAGCCGTTCCCTTCGCTACGGTCGCGCTGCTGCTGCCCAACGCCAAACTACTAACCGGCGTTAACACCGACGAACTGGGGGCTTTCAGTATCGCTAAGCTGAACCCCGGCACCTACAAACTCGCCATTTCATTTGTCGGTTACCGCACCCGAACCGTAGCAGACGTCACGATTTCGGACGGCTCACCTGCTATCGATCTGGGCAAACTGCTGCTCCAGCCCGACACTAAAACCTTGAATCAGGTGGATGTGGTCGCGCAGAAAGCACTCATGGAAGACAAGGGCGACCGCTTGGTGTACAACGCCGAAAAAGACATCTCAAACGCGGGGGGTACGGCGGCCGACGTGCTGCGGAAGGTGCCAATGCTGACGGTAGACCTCAGCGGAAACGTGCAGATGCGGGGCAGCGGCAACATTAAAGTACTCATCAACGGCAAACCGTCGGCGATGATGGCCCGCAACCTCGCCGACGCGCTGCGGCAAATGCCCGCCAATACCATCAAAGCAATCGAGGTCATTACCAGTCCGGGAGCCAAATACGACGCCGAAGGGTCGGCCGGGGTGATCAACATCATCACCAAAAAGGCGTTGCAGGGATTCAATGGCTCGGTCAATGCGGCTGCCGGGGACTTCGACCGGGCCTACCGCAGTCTGGGCACTAACCTTAATCTGCGCACCAGCAAATTCGGCGCGGCCCTGTCGCTCAACACCAATCAGTTTCGCCAGATCACGACGGGCGAAACCAGCCGGACCACGTTGCTCGACGGTCGGCCGGTAAGCTTCTTTACCCAGCAGAGTGCGAGTGCCAATACCAGCACGGTTGGCAACGCTGAACTGAGCCTCGACTACGACATCGACACCACCAACCGGCTCAACGCGGCCATGACCGTCTGGGGTGGTGATTTTCCCAGCAACAGCACGACCATGAACCGGTTAACGGCCCCCGACGGCACCCTGCTCCAGCAGTTTCGGAACGATGTCCGGTTCAGTAATCCCTACGGTAACGGGCAAATTGATCTGGGTTACACGAAAACGCTGGCCCAGAAAAAAGGCGTGGATAGCCGGGGCGAATTCTCCGTACTGACGCAATACAGCCGGATGCCGGACAATTATTTCTACAATACCGACCGCTACGGCTCTTCCAGCCCGACCGAATTTAACCAGTTGATTTACCGGCAGCACAGCACCAATTACAGCCGCAACAAGGAGTATACTTTCCAAACCGACTATAGCCAGCCGTTCACCAGCCGCACCGCCCGCGATACCACCAACATTAAACTTGACATCGGAGCTAAAGCCATTTTGCGGAATATTGGCAGCGAATTTCGCGTCGAACAGGCAGCCGAAGGGACGGGGGCGTTTATACCGGACCCGTCGTTGTCCAACGATTTTGCCTACACGCAGCGGGTCTATTCGGGGTATACGGCCGTAACGATCAGCAACCGGCACAAATGGAACCTCAACGCCGGTGCCCGCTACGAACGAACGGTGATCGACGGCGATTTTAAAACGACGCAAACTCAATTAGCCAGCCGCTACGCCAACCTGATTCCGAGCGTAACCCTGTCGAAAGGCCTTGGTATTCATACCGTTAAAGTCAGCTATACCCAACGGATTCAACGGCCCCAAATATGGAACCTGAACCCGTGGGTGAATCAGTCGGACCCTAAAAACATCAGCACCGGCAACCCGGACCTGAACCCGGAGTTAAGCCACGCCACCGAATTTGCCCACAGCCTGACCACTAAAAAAGGTCTCTCCTTCAACTCCGCGCTCTACTGGCGGCAAACCAACAACGCCATCGAATACCTCACCACCGTCGATGCATCGGGAGTAGCCCTGACCAAACCGCAGAACATCGGTCAGCGCGGCATCTACGGCCTGACGGTTAACCTGTCGGGGGAGGTCATTAAAACGCTGACGCTGAACGCGGGTACCGAAATCCAATACCTCGACCTGCGCAGTCCTGCCCTCGGCCAGCAAAACGCCGGTTGGGTCGGCAGCCTGAATACCAACCTGACCTGGAAAGTCGATAAAGCCGTGACCCTCCAGTTCAACTCGTTTTTCAATACCGGCTGGGTAACACTTCAGGGGCGCAGCAGCGGCTGGAAATACTACCAGGTATCGGCCAAACGCGAGTTCTGGGATAAAAAAGCCAGCCTGAGCCTGCGCGTGACAAATCCATTGGCGCGGGATATTCGGCAAACCCAAACCCAGGCCGCGCCTACCTTTACCTCGCAGTCAACCTCCTACTACGTGCAGCGGCAAATCCAGTTAGCCTTCGAGTGGCGGTTCGGCCAGATGAGCAGCGGGGGCAAACAGAGCCGTAAAATCAGCAACGACGATAAAGGAGGCCGGTAGCCAGTTCATTCGCCGGAAAAAGTACCGACAGAACGAGGCTGATCATCAGCAGGTTGACTTCTTTTTCTATTTTGCACCATGAAACACCTTTGTTCGTGGCTGCTATACCTGCTTCCGCTCGTTAGTCTCGCCCAAACCCCATTTATGTCGGCCGCTGACGTGGCACAGGCCGAGAAAGACGGTGCCCGGCAATACCGCGTTAGCGGCACCCTCACCGAAACCACGTCCGGCGATACCAGTACGATCAGCAAGAGCGCGTCGGGTATGCTGGTCGAAACCAAAACGGCTCGCATCAATGCCAATAAATCACTGACGTTCAGTGGTATTGCCCTTATGTCGTTCAGTAAAGACCCCGATCTGTGCGCGTACGACCTACAGATTACCGGCGACCCGTACGGTTGGGTATCGGCCACGGCTACGGGCAATTATCAGCGGACACAGCGCACGACCACGCAGTTGGTGGCGTCGGCAGGGAGTCTGGGGTTCTGCACGTCCAATTCCTGGGGCGTCACCACCGAAAAAGCGAGCAGGGTCGGGCGGCAGGGCTACATCATGTTCTGCTACTCGGCTAAAAACAAGTGGGCCACAGAGGTCATTTACAATTACGACCCGGTCACCGCCGAAACCGAATACGAAGACCAGACCTGCGTGGCCGGTCACGTGGAAACGAAACACGACAAAAGCCAGACCGACTCCCACGCCGATGCCTCGTTTGCCGCCGGAAACGACCGGCCCGGCAACACGCTGACTTTCGACGGCAAGACGTTTATCGTCACGTTTACAAGCACCAAAATAGACCATCAGGGCGGGGCAACGGTTAGGGTAACGACGATGGGTCGGCTGGAGATTTCACCCCTGACCAACGTCGACGCTTTTTTCGAGCCAATTGGCGGCATGGACACCTACAAACAGTGGCTGCCGCAGGGTCCCGACGGGGAACAACCCGGCACAACGGGCAACAAAACGTTTTTCAGCGTCTACCTCCGCGACCGGCGCAAACCCGGCCAGAAGATCACCACCGGCATTAAACAGGTTCGGTATTTGCTCACTAACGTGTCGCACGAGCCAGGATATGCTATGAATTTTCCGTCGGAAACACCCAGTACGAAAGCCGATTTGTGGCTGGGCCGCGAAAACGAAATCCCCAACCCGGAGATCGAAAAACTGGCCCTGTCGCTTACCCCGGCGCAGGACCCGGCCTTTGTGGCTACCGTGCAGAGTTTCGATTACGGCGCGTATGGCAACCTGAAAGCGGTGGTGGTTCTCGACGACGGTACCGAACTCCCGGCGCAGGATGCCACCACCAATCAGGCGTTTATGGCTGTACCGTACCGCACAAACGCCGGGTCGCGCATTGCCGATTACTGGAAAGAGCAGCAAAAAGCGACTGACTTAGCCGACACCGACGACGACGAGAAAGGCGAAGACAATGTGGGCGACCATACCGGCGATGGCCTGTCGCTTTACGAAGAATATCGGGGCTTTATTCAGAAAAAGAAGCACCTCCGCACCGATGCGCTCAAAAAAGACCTGCTCATCTGCAACCGCATTCAGGCCAGCCGCGAACGGTCGGAAGATGGCATTTTGCTGTACCAGAGCGTGACCCACATGGCGACCCACCGGGATTTTCGCCCCGAAGAATTTGGCAAAGAGAACCTGACGGCGCCCAACCTGAGCATCTTCACGAAGTATGGCGTTGCCCCGTTCAAATACGACCGCGTGATCAACGTCAATTCCTCGCCTGCCACGCATATCGTCGATCAGCACGGGATGCTGATGGAGCCGTCGCCGAAAAGCCTGGGGGCCGCCTTTGCCGTGCAGAAAACCGACGGCGTTGACATGAGTACGCTCAAAAACTGGCTCTTTCTGGTGATTCCGGCCGATTTCGATCCAACCCCCAAAGGGTACGTCGATACGCGGGGCGTCATCAATCACGATGGCACGGTAACCTACCAGCGGGACGGCAAGACTAAAATTATCACGGATTTTTATGCCTCCCGCGTGGCCCACGAGATGCTGCACTATTCCAATGTGCCGCACCACGGCGATACCGATTGCTGGACCGGCAAATATTTTTCCGATGGTACGACCATCCTGTTCTACGAACTCAACTCGGCGGGGTACGGCCTTGACCGGGACCGCGACGGGCGGGCCGATTCGTTTGCCGTTAAGTTGATTTTTGATCAGGACGGGTCCGAAATTTTACCCGCCGACCCGCGCTGGCAAACTGACTGGCCGAAAGGTCTCAGGTCGGGTTTTGTGGCCCGGCGGGGTGGACAGCATAGTGGTTTTGAAGACTGTATCATGCGGTATGATGTTGCGCAGTCGTATGAAGTGGGTGGCATTCATTACTTGGTCGACCGGCCTGTTCCCTTCAATCCCGATGCGCCTGATTTAGTACTTCTTTCGCAGTTAACCGGCATAACGCTTTGTACCTCCGCCGAAGGCACCGGCGTAAATGCGTCCGGTTTTCCGCCCCGTTCCCGAAGCGGCAATGCCACCGTTGGCAACTGCAAACACCAGGTCTGCATTAACGACAAGTACCATTGAGTAGGGTATTATCGCTTTTCTACCCAAAATGGTCTATTTTTTCTATCTTTCGCACAATTATCAACAACTAAAACGGCTGCCCGACACCATGAAGCCCTTGCTATTTATCGGTTTATTACTCTTCACCGTTGGTCAGGCCTGCAAATCGTCCGATACGGTTACAGCCACGGCTCCCCCGGTTATTGCGCCCGTAGCCATACCAACGTCCGTTACCTATTCGTTCGGCAAAACACCCGTCTGGCAGGACGAATTCGACTACACCGGTCTGCCCGATTCGACCAAATGGGGCTATGATCTGGGCGGCAGCGGCTGGGGCAACAACGAACTCGAATACTACACGAAAGCCCTCAAAAATGCCCACGTCGAAAAGGGAATACTCTCCATTGAAGCGATAAAAGAGTATCTGAGCGGAAAAAGCTACACCTCGGCGCGATTGGTGACCAAAAAGAAGGGCGACTGGCTCTACGGCCGGTTCGAGATTCGGGCGAAACTGCCGCAGGGTACGGGTACCTGGCCCGCCATCTGGATGCTGGCCACCAACCAGACTTACGGAAACCAGTACTGGCCCGACAACGGCGAAATCGACATTATGGAACACGTTGGCTTCGACCCGAACGTCATTCACGGCTCGATGCACACTAAAGCGTTTAACTTTACGATCAACACCCAGAAAACCAGTACCGTTACGGTTCCTACGGCCCTGAGCGCGTTTCACGTGTACGCGATTGAGTGGTATCCTGACCGGATGAAGTTTTTTGTGGACGATACGGCCTACTTGGTGGTAGCCAAAGAGAGTAGCTGGTCCTGGAGTCAGTGGCCGTTCGACCAGAAGTTTCACCTTCTGCTGAACGTAGCCGTTGGGGGCGACTGGGGTGGCCAAAAAGGGGTGGACGATACGATCTTTCCGCAAAAAATGGAAGTCGATTATGTCCGGGTTTATCCGCTGGTGACGCAGTAATTATAGTGCTTTTGTTATGCTGAGGAACGAAGCATCTTAGCGGTTCATTACATAAGATGCTTCGTTCCTCAGCATGACAAAACCTTACTCTCCCCTGTACTTCTCCGCCCGGATTCTGGCCCATTCTTTTACCGTACCGCCGTTCATGAAGTGTTCGTCTTCGTCCTGGATTTCCTGATTCCAGGTGAAGTCGATGGCGAAGTCGCCGTTGCGGGACAGGTCGATGTGCAGAAAATTCCAGCGGGGAAAACCACTGTTTTGCCGGAGCGTATACAGCTCCTGTACCGCATCGACCACCTCTACCGGAAAGTCGGAGGGCAGCGGCCGGGCCTCGCCCGATGGCGTCAGGTAAACGCCTTCGAACTCGGTTTCGTGGCCGCTGGCTAAGTACTGGACGTTCAACCGGGCAACGGCCCATGCTTCGGGAATCAGGTCGTTGATGGCTTCAGCCAGGGTATCGTAAATATCGTCGGTCGTCATGATTGACTTTTTCGAACCGGCCGACATCAGGCTTCAGCCGGTTTAATGTGTTTTTGAATCATCCCGATCAGGCCGTCGGGGGTAAAGGGCTTAAGCAGAATATCCTCTAATCCGTTAATCCAGCTCTCTCTTTCCAGGTCGCTGGTGATGCCGACTGTGAGCACGCTGATGGGTAGGGTTCACCCCGTTCCCGCATCTGCCGGGTCGATTCGCAGCCATCCATCACGGGCATCGGCAAATCCATCAGCACCCGATTATGGCGGGTAGCCCGACTGAGCCAGCACTTCCTACCCCTTAGTAACCATATCGACGCTAACCCTAACCATTGCACCAGGCCTCTGGCGACGAGTACGTTCATGGGGCAATCCTCTACGAGCACAACCGAAATGCCCGACAAAGGTTTCTTACGGGGCATCGGCTCAGGAGCGGGTTCAATAACGGACGGGTCCGTTTCTACCGCTACCGGAAACGTCTGCATCCGGGAAAACGCTGATTTCCGGGCCAATTCACTCTTGAGTTGTAAGGCTGGTGAATCTTCCTGTCGTACAGTAATGGTTCGCTATTAATTACTGAAGCAGAAAACAGGCCTGATTTGCTTTCAGGCGGTAAATGGCCGAACTTTAAGGGCTAACCTTATCTCCCCCACAACTTCATGAATAAACGATACACCACAGGGCTGATGCTCCTGCTTACCTCCTCGCTGGCCATGGCCCAATTACCGTATCCACAAGCCCGAAAAGTGGACCACACCGACGATTATCACGGCACCAAAGTAGCTGATCCCTACCGCTGGCTCGAAGACGACCGCTCGGCCGAGACAGCCGAATGGGTAAAAGCCGAAAACAAAGTCACCTTCGATTATTTGGACAAAATCCCGTACCGCAAGCAGTTGCAGAACCGGCTCGAGCAGGTGTATAATTACCCCAAATACACGGCCCCCAACCGCAAGGGCGATTATTTCTACTTCCGTAAAAACGACGGCCTGCAAAATCAGTCGGTGCTGTTGCGGCAGAAGGGCCTGAATGGCAAACCCGAAGTGGTGATTGACCCCAATAAATTAGCCGCCGACGGTACCACGCGGCTGACCGGGTTTGCGCTGTCGAAAAACGGTCGCTATGCTGCCTATGCCCTGTCCAAAGCCGGTTCCGACTGGCAGGAGATTCAGGTGATGGACATGAACACGGGCCAAACGCTTTCCGACAAAATCGAGTGGACCAAGTTTGGCGGAGCTGCCTGGCAGGGCGATGGCTTTTACTACAGCCGCTACGACAAACCGGTAGCCGGTCAGGAACTGTCCTCTAAAAACGAGTTTCAGAAAGTCTATTTCCACCGCATCGGTACGGCCCAAACCGCCGACCTGCTGGTCTACGAAGACAAAGCGCACCCGTTGCGGTATTTCAATGCGCAGACCACCGAAGACGAACGTTTCCTGATTCTGCACATCGCCGAAGGGACCGACGGCTCCGAAGTCTGGTACCGTAACCTGGCGAATGGCGACGCAGCATTCAAGCGGCTGTTTGAAGGCTTCAAATACAATTACGATGTGGTCGATAACATCGGCGATGACCTGCTGGTGCGCCACAACAATGGTGCGCCGAATTATAAAGTCTCGCGGATACAACCCACTACCGGCAAACTCACCGACTTTGTGGCCGAAAAACCGGAGAAACTGGAAAGCGTGGGCACAGCGGGTGGCAAACTCTTTGCCGATTACCTGAAAGACGTAACGACGCGGATACAAGTGTATGACCTCGCCAGCGGCAAGGCTGAAAACGAAATTAAGCTACCGGCAGTGGGCACGGCGGGCGGCCTCGGTGGCGAGCGCGACGATAAATTTGTGTTTTACACCTTTACGTCGTTCACCTTCCCACCGACGATTTACCGCTACGACATCGCCAGTGGGAAAAGTACGGTATTCCGCCAGCCGGAGGTTCAGTTTACCCCCACCGACTACGAAACCAAACAGGTATTCTGCACCAGCAAAGACGGCACGAAGGTGCCCATGTTTATTACTTACCGCAAAGGCACCCCACTCGATGGCCAGAACCCGACGCTGCTGTATGGCTACGGCGGGTTCAACATCAGCCTGCCGCCGAATTTCAGCGCGTTACGCATTCCGTTTCTGGAGCAGGGCGGTATTTATGTCCAGATGAACCTGCGGGGCGGGGGCGAATACGGCGAGAAATGGCACGAAGGCGGCATGAAACTGAAGAAGCAGAATGTGTTCGACGACTGCATTGCTGCGGCCGAATACTTGATTGCCCAAAAGTATACATCGCCCAAAAAGCTGGCCTTAGAAGGTGGTTCCAATGGCGGCTTACTGGTTGGCGCCGTCATCAATCAGCGGCCCGATCTGTTTGGGGTGGCGTTTCCGGCGGTTGGTGTCATGGACATGCTGCGGTTCCACAAGTTCACGGTTGGCTGGGGCTGGGTGAGTGATTACGGGTCCAGCGATAATGCCGGTGAGTTTGCGGCCCTGTACAAATACTCGCCCATTCACAACATCAAGCCCGGCGTGAACTACCCCGCCACGATGGTTACCACCGCCGACCACGACGACCGCGTGGTACCGGCGCACTCATTTAAGTATGCGGCCACGTTGCAGGATACCTACAAGGGCAGCAACCCGGTATTGATCCGGGTTCAAACCAATTCCGGTCACGGATCGAGTAACACCAAAAAGGCACTCGAAGAAACCGCCGACATTTACTCGTTCATGTTCTGGAACATGGGCATGACGACGCTGAAAGAGGTGGCGAGCAAGTAGTGTACCGTTTATGATTCACAAGAAAGCCCCATCAGATCGTCTGATGGGGCTTTCTTGTACAAGTGGATTGGTTTAGAGCTTGAAAGTAACACCAAGCATTACCGGTGCAACACCCGACCCTACTTCGGCAAAAGCACCCAGTTTTTCACTGAAAAAATAGCGTCCGCCGAGATGAAAGGGTACAAAAATACCACTACCAAAAGATGTACCACTGTATGCACTGTTGCTGTAAGAGACGCTCTCATAGCCCAATCCCAGACCGGCATACAAATCAACCTTATCGCTACTCAAGTTTATTAATTCATTAAAGTGATAAGACCCACGAGCAGCAAAGTAGAGATAGTTGATTTTGTCATTACTACCGAGGTACCCGTAATTAAAACTCCGGTAAGCGACTTGCCCACCAACTGTGATATTGGGTGCGACACCAAAATCAGCAGATCCACCAAAAGCAATGCCACTGGTACCGCTGTAGCCGCCAACACCAATACCAAGGTTAATAAATTTTGTACCCTTGTCTACTTTCAACTGGGCGAATGATTTGCTGCCCATCAGCAGCGTTAAAACGAGAACGAGTGAGAAGATTTTTTTCATGACTAAACCGTTTATATGAAGAACTCTGCAAAGTAAATCATAATCAGTCTGTTTACACAATCAGAGAAGAACGTCTCTTATTTATCGGTACTTAAGCACTCTATCATTTCCTGTTGAATAAATTATTGATAGTCAGCTATTTAAGTAAAATATTCCTCTTTATGCTTATATAGTTGACACGTTGGGAAATACGAACTTGTTACAAATCAGCTAAAATCTGTTACCGCTGCTTTCAGCAAACTCTAAAAAAAGAGCCGCCCGTTGGGACAGCCTTTTCTCACGTGTGCTGATTTATACCGTATCGGCCTCAATGCTACGCCGTGGCCGCTTTGAGTTTCTCCTTAAATACCTTGCGGAATTTATCCAGCTTTGGCGCGATCACATAGGCGCAGTAACCCTGGTCGGGGTTGCGCTCAAAATAGCTCTGATGATAGGCTTCGGCTTCGTAAAACGTCGTAGCCGGGCTGATTTCGGTTACTACCGGTTTGTCGTAAGCACCCGACGCGTTCAGTTCCTGTTTGATCTGTTCGGCTAATTGCTTTTGCTCGTCGCTGTGGTAAAAAATCACCGAACGGTACTGCGTGCCCACATCGGCACCCTGCCGGTTCAGGCTGGTGGGGTCGTGGCTGCGGAAAAACGCCTGGAGTAGCTCGGTGTAGGTCACTTTGTTCGGATCGTAGGTCACCTCTACGCACTCGGCATGGCCGGTAGTGCCGGTACATACTTCATTGTAGGTCGGGTTGGGTTTCTGGCCACCTTCGTAGCCCGACACGGCATCGTATACGCCGTCTAAGGTTTCAAACAGGGCTTCGGTACACCAGAAACAGCCGGTGCCAAGCGTAGCTTTCGCCAGGGCTGATGATTCAGTTGTGTTCATGGGGTTGGATTTTGTGTTGGATAACTGGCCCGGCAATGATACCGCAGGAAGACGGACGCACGCTAAAGACGGATTATAAACATGATTCCCCTAATAGGGGTTTCTACTAAATACAACGCATCTCATTCCGGTAAAGTTTAGCGTCACCATCATGTCCAAATTCAATACCAGCCGCTTCCGTATCGACGGTTCGTCGTCGTTTTCGATTAGAAATTCCACTACCAAAGTCGACAATCTGTACGAAGACGACGTGCATTACGAGGCTCTGCTGCGGCAACAGGCCGAAGCCATCGACGACCTGCAAAGCAAGATGTATGCCCACAATCGCTACGGTTTACTGACGATCTTTCAGGCGATGGACGCGGCCGGGAAAGACGGCACCATTCAGCACGTCTTCACCGGGTCCAATCCACTGGGGCTGCGGGTGTATTCATTCAAACGCCCCACCGACCAGGAGCTCGACCACGACTGGCTCTGGCGGAGCTGGCGCGAACTGCCGGAACGGGGAATGATCGGCATTTTTAACCGCTCGTATTATGAAGAAGTGCTTGTGACCAAAGTACACCCGGAGATTGTGACCCAAAGCCAGCGCATTCCCGGCGAGTTTACGACGGATCTGGACAAAGTATTCAAACAACGGTACGAAATCATCCGCGACATGGAGAAATTTCTGTACCACAACGGCTTTCCAACGGTCAAGTTCTTCCTGCACGTCTCCAAAAAAGAGCAGGCCGACCGGCTGATTGAACGCATTAAAGACCCGGCCAAAAACTGGAAATTCGACGAGGGCGACGTGAAAGAACGTGACTTCTGGGACGACTATCAGGTGGCCTACGAAACCGCCATCAACGAAACCGCAACCGACCACGCGCCCTGGTACGTGATCCCCGCCGACGACAAAAAGAACATGCGGCTGCTGGTGGGCCGGGTGATTATCAAGGAACTGGAGAAGTTGTCCATCAAAGACGCTAAACCCGACGAAACCCGGTTTAAAGCCCTGCAAAAGTTGATTCCGGTCATTGAAAAGCAGTAATGGGCCAAACTCACTTGGGCGTGACGGTGTATCCCGCTTTGCGGAGCAGTTCAATCAGGCCGTTGGGACCGGGCAGGTGCAGGGCACCCACAGCCACGAAGGTCGGGCGGGTGGCCATCAGGCCGGGCAGGCGTTTCATCCAGGTCTGGTTGCGCTCATCGACGAGGTAGGCTAAATCGCCAAAACTGGTGCCGTATTCCTGACTGAGTTTGTACATCCCGGCCAGATCCTGTTTCATGTAGAGCTTCGTCAGCGACTGGGCCGAGTGTTTGGTTTTGTCCTTTTCCTTCACCATCTGCACCAGTTGATCGGCCTGTTTCTGCACCGGGTCGTGGTCGTAGAGAAACGTCATCTGCTCCTCCATCGTCTCCAACGGCGTCACGGTTTTGCCGCGCCGTTTGCCATCGCTGGCCAGAAACAGGTCGATGGGCTGGCCGGTAAAGGTCAGCAGCGTATCACCCTCCTTTTCCACTTCGGCCAGGCTAAGCATCGTTGCCGTGACGATGGGTTTCATCTGGTTGAACAGCGCGATGTTGTAGCCGGTTGACTGCTGAAATTCATCCGAAACCAGTTTATAATCAGCCGCACTGAGCAATTTGGGCAGGCTGGTGTCGAGCATCATGCCGCGCATCATCATCGACAGCATGGCCGAAGAATCGACCACCGTTTCGACCACGACACCGGCAGCCCCTTCGTAAGCCGACTTGATTTTCGGGTTCTTGTCGAGGTAACTGTCTTTCAGAATGTGGTAGGTACCGAACAGGTAAGAAGGCTGTTTGAGACCATTGCCCGACACCTCCCACAGCAGGGATTGCGAAGCGGCCGGAGCAGCCAGAAAAAGCAGGAAGTAGCAAAAGCGATGCATAGACGTTGTGTTTACCTAAAGATAGCGCAAGTTGTGGAATAGTAGCCCGCTGGTATAGACTGTTTGTGCCATGCGGGTGTTCCCTGACTAAGTCAAACCAATCGGTAAACGTTCTCTTCTGTTCACCTGATAGTTGAAAACCCCGGCAACCTTTTTGGGGCCCATTACAGTAAGGTCAAAAGTCTTTTATCCCCCCATTCGACCGCTCATCCGCTTATCTCCACGACTACGTCTTATTTCGGGTAATCAGTCGTAGCAAACGGTCGTAGTTTTGCGTTGTCCATACACCACCCCGTTGCGCCGGTGATGCACTACTCCATCTATTAACTTGATTATGAAGCCTTTTTTCCGCTATGGATTGTTGTTTTTAGCCAGCCTGTGTACCGCCTTTGCGCAGGATAAAGTTACGGTCAGCGGCTACATCAAAGACGCGGCCAACGCCGAAGGACTGATCGGTGTGTCAGCCTACGTGAAAGAAACCGGTACCGGTGCGGTCACGAACAACTACGGTTTTTATGCCGTCACGCTACCTAAAGGCACTTATACGCTCGTGGTCAGCTACGTGGGCTATAAAAAGCAAACCCGGACCATCGACCTGACAGCCGATGCCCGCTTAGACCTCGAAATGACGCAGGAAGGGCGCGAGTTGCAGGAAGTGGTGGTCTCGACCAAACGCGAAGACGACAATGTGAAGAACATCGAGATGAGCGTCAACAAGATCGACATCAAGACCCTTCAGCGCATTCCGGCTCTGCTCGGTGAAGTCGATGTTATCCGGAGCATTCAACTCCTGCCGGGCGTATCCACGGTAGGCGAAGGGGCAACGGGTTTCAACGTCCGGGGCGGCAGCATCGACCAGAATCTGGTATTACTGGACGAAGCACCGGTCTATAATTCATCGCACCTGTTCGGGTTCTTTTCGGTCTTCAATCCCGACGCGGTAAAAGACGTAAAACTCATCAAGGGGGGGATTCCAGCGATGTATGGCGGACGGATTTCGTCCATTCTCGACGTTCGCATGAAAGAAGGCAACGCCAAAAAACCGGAAGTAACGGGCGGTATCGGTGTCATTTTCAGTCGGTTGGCCTACGAACGGCCATTATTTAAGGGAAAAGGCTCATTTATTGTCGCCGGTCGCCGGTCCTACGCGGACGTGCTGGCGCAGCCATTGCTGAAAGGTGATCTGAAAGGCTCCAAATTTTATTTCTACGACCTGACGGCAAAGGTCAACTACCACATCAACGACAAAAACACGGTGTTTCTGTCGGGTTATCTGGGTCGCGACGTGTTTGGGGCGGATTTCGGCTTCAACTGGGGCAACGAGACGGCCTCGCTCCGCTGGAATCACGTCTTCAACAACAAACTGTTTCTGAACACGACGGGCTATTACAGCAAGTATGACTACTCGCTCAACACCGACCTGAAACAGAAAACGCCCAACGATTATTTCCGTACCGACTCGCGCATTATCGATTACAGCCTGAAACCTGATTTTACGCTGTTTCTCGGCAAGAGCACCGTCACCTTCGGCGGGCAGTCGATTGTTCACGATTTTCAGCCCGGCACGGCGACGGCAGCCAGCGCAGGCGACGTTCGGGTGTTTGGCCTGAGTCATAAATACGGCGTCGAAAACGCGTTGTACGTGGGTAATGAGCAACAGGTAACCACACGGCTGCAACTGCAATACGGCCTGCGCTACTCGCTCTACAGCTACGTTGGGTCGGGCGAAGCCTACACCTTCGACCAAACGACGCCGGTTGGCCTGCGACGTGCCGTTACCAGCACCACACAGTACAGCAGTGGACAGGCTATTCAGACCTACGGTAACCTGGAACCCCGTTTGGCGGCCAAATATGAACTCTCGCCCAGCAGTTCGCTCAAACTGAGCTATAACCGGCTGGCGCAGTACATTCACCTGATTTCCAATACCACAGCCTCGACTCCGTTAGACGTCTGGACGCTCTCGACCAACAACGTAAAGCCCCAGATTGCCGATCAGGTGGCGGGCGGCTACTTCCTGAACTTTGGTCCAACGGCAACCGAATATGAGTTTTCGGTGGAGAGTTACTACAAGAAACTGCAAAACCAGATCGACTACATCGACGGGGCGCAGTTGGTCCTGAACCGCTACCTTGAAGGCGATTTATTGACGGGCAAAGGCCGGGCGTACGGGGCCGAATTTTACCTGAAAAAGAACCGGGGCGTGGTAAACGGCTGGGTAAGTTATACGCTGGCTAAAACCGAACGGCAGGTCGAGGGCATCAACGGGGGCAACTGGTATCCGTCCCGGTTCGACCGGCGGCACTCGCTCACAGTCGTTGCTCTGATCGACCCCAAAAGCAGTGTAGCCGGGCAGCCGGGCCGGTGGAATTTCTCGGCGACGTTTACGCTTGCCAGCGGCACACCCGCCACCTTCCCCTCGGGCAAATTCGAGTACCAGGGCTTTGCGGATGGTTATTTTCAGGGACGCAACAACTACCGGATTCCGGTGTATGACCGGTTGGATGTAGCGGCCACACTGAAGGGCAAACAACGGGTTGGTAAGCGCAAGGAAGACAATTGGGTATTCTCCATTTACAATGTCTACGCCCGCAAAAATCCATTTTCCGTCTATTTCCGACCCGACCCGGACCACCCATTGGTTACCCAGGCGGTACGCTACTCGGTCTTTGCCACGCTGATTCCGTCGGTCACCTACAACTTCAAATTCTAAATGTGGACACCGTGTTTCAACCCGGTATGTTATCAGTTATTCAGAAGCCAGCATCCATGAAACGATTTATTCATCTCGCTTTTTTCTCCCTCAGCATTAGCCTGCTGTTCGGTTGCGAAACGGTCATTACCACCAAATTAGACTCCGGTCCTACCTTGCTCTCTGTCGATGGCTGGCTCACCGATCAGCCGGGTCCGCAAACCATCCGGCTAACCCAGACGACGAACTATTTCAACAATGGCCCGGCCCCCATTGCCTCCGGTGCGGCCGTGACCGTAACGGACAACACGGGTAAATCGTACGCCTTTACCGACCCGGATAACGATGGCTACTACGTCTGGACGCCGACCGCTAAAGACACCCTGGGTCGAATCGGACGCACGTATAAACTCGATATCAAGTACGGAGCCGATGCGTACACGGCCCAGACGAAGATGAACCGGGTACCGACGATTGATTCGCTCATTTTCAGGAAGAAGAAGCGGAACCCGTTCTCGAAAACGGAAGGATATGAAGCTGAATTTTATGGCCTCGATCCGGCTGGTGCGCCAGACTATTACCGCATGAAATATTACCGGAACGGCGAACTCCAGAACAAAACCAACGACCTGGTTTCTGTGCAGGATGCCTCCATATTCACCAACAGCGGCAATACCGACGGTTTACAGTTTATTCGTCCGTTGCGTCGGGCAGCCAATCCCGACAGTTTATACGCTTTAAATGACGTCGTAAAAGTCGAACTGCTGTCGATCACGGCCGATACATACCTCTTTTTACAGGAACTGCGGCAGCAGCTTAACAACGTCGGCTTATTTGCCCGGCCCGCCACCAACGTACCGACCAATATTATCGGTGCCACCGGAAAAACGGCAACCGGCTATTTTGTAGTGTCCGCTATACGGAGCCGCACCGCCACGGTCACCGCCGAAAATCTGCGGCCGGATGAGTAAAACAGAGGCCATATCCTGAAGATATGGCCTCTGTTTTACTCAAAATCGCCACCGCGCCTGTAGCTTAATTTCGGACTTGTGCGGCACGTCGATAATGTCCAGACCTGAACCAACCGTTGGCTGGTTGTTCAGCGTGGTGCGGGTCCAGCGAAACCACAAATCGAGGTGGCGGCTGACGCTGTATTGTACCAGCACATACTGCCGGATGCCCCGGTAAAAATAGGCCGGAAACGAGAACGCGTAGAGTACGTCCCGCTCGTACACGTACTGTCGGCTGTCGTAATCGTCGGTATTGAAAAACGCCAGGCGACCGCTTACGCTCAGCCGGTTTCGTTCGTAGGTAGCATCCTGCACCACGGCAAAACCCCGCGACTGACCGTTGTTGGCGTACCCGAAACTGCCGTACTGCACCCGCGACCGCATCGACCAGCCGGGAAACGGTTTGTATTCGGCATTCAAAGCGATGTTGCGCCGGGTGGTTCCTGCAACGGTCTTTAATTTGTCGCCGGGCAGGTTTTTCTCCTTATGTTCTTCGTGGTAGACGGCATAAAACGCAGTACGCCGGTTGGGCGTGTATGTGGCCTGTACCAGATAATCGAACCCACCGGACGGTTTATCGACTAAATATTTCCACCACGGGAACGTAAATTTATCCACAAAGCCGCCCACCGTCAGCTTGCGGTACACCGTGTATTTCAGGCCCAGATACGCACCGGTTTCGTTAATGCTGCGGGTGCCTTCGCTGAACGCATTGGCGTAGAACGAGTGAAAATTACGGTCGTAGTGCCGCACCACCACGGCCATGTCCAACCGGCGGGTCAGGCTGGCCAATGCCCCGCCGACGGCTCCCACTCCGCCACTGTTCTGATCCGAGCCGGTACTATAGGCGGCTTCGCCAAAAAAGTTAATGTTGCGCCAGATGTAGCCGCCGTGCAGCCCCACCACCGTGTTACGCTTCCCGACAAACTCGTACTGATTGTAGGTCTGATCCCGTTTCTGAATGCCAGTGCCGAACGTCGTTTGCAGCATGGTCAGCCCCAGTTGCCGCCCAGACTGATCGTGATATAGCAGATGGGCGCCAAGGTTAGTTTCGAGCAGGCTTTCTTTATCGGCCAGTTCCGACTGCGTTCGGTGCAGCCCGGACGTTTGCAGGGAGGTAACAATGTCATCGTCGGGGCTGTCAATATTCGTGCCGGGGGTGACGTTGGCATCGCGCCGGTTGCGGGCGGCCATCAGCGTCAGGTCAAGGTTTGGCGTAACGGCGTAAGTAGACGTGGCACCCCGAAAATAACCGTACTCGGTGAGCGACGTATACGGTCGTGCACCCAGCGACGGCCGCCGGACGGTCTGCACGGTTTCGGCACTTTTGCCCAGTACAAACCCCGCCGACAGCACCAGCCCCTGCCCGATTTGCATCTGATAATCGCCGACTACCACGTTCCGCCAGCGGCCCCGATTTTGCAACTGCGCATGAAATGACACATAATCGGCCCCGTACTGCCGCGTCGCCGGACTCCAGGCGAGCGGCTCACCGGGGTCTTTTTCGAGGGTAAACCCAAAACTAAACGAACGCGGGCGGCTGTAGCGGTATCGGGCGTAATACTGTCCCGAATTGCCCAGATACCGCTGTGCCGACTTACCACTTTTGTCGGGAACCGCCGGAATAAAACCGCGCTGTGTCTCCAGGATTTGCTCGTAGCGGACAATCAGGTAATTATCGGTCGGTGTCGATAGCGGGCTAAAAAGCGAACCCGTTTCCGACACCGTCACGAAAGGAAGCAAACGCCGGATGGTAACCAGATCGAGTTCGGGAACGGCCTGTAGTTCGTAAAGGGACAGAAAATTACCGTTTTGGGCACGGTACGTCAGCAAACTGTTCAGTTGCCGTTCGTCCAAGATATAGGTAGCCGAGATTTCGTCGCGCGTGGCGGTATTCAGGTCGAGGGGGTTGGCATAGAGTTGAGCCAGGGCGTCGAACACTGCCTGGTAGTCGATGCCATCGGTCTGGACGGGGAACAGGTCCTGCAAAAACCGGTTTAGATCAACCGAAGGACGCGGTGCAGGCTGCGCGAAGGCAGCCGTTCCAAGCAGGATAAGCAGGAAAGTGGATAGAAAAACGTAACGCAAGCAACTCGCAGTCAGTTGGGTACCAACAAACAACCGGGGTAGCCGATCCGGGCGAAAGAAAAGTTCTGGAGACGTTGACAGGTTTTCTAACACCGAGGCACGGAGGAAGGACACAAGGTCACAGAGATTATTTCTCTCTGCTTCTCTATGACCTCCGTGTATTCCTCTGCTCCTCTGTGTTTTGAGCCACAAAGAAAGCGCAAATTAGGCGAACCGTCGTTTTAGAATCTCCACTAATTCACTCACTTCGTCGCTGCTCATATCCCACAGGTACTGAGAGGCATAGCGGTACGAAATCAGGTCAAGCGCCTGTCCGTAGTTGGGCATCGTGTCTAATTCGGCCATTGCCTGCGCGTACGCCATCGAGTGCCCGTTGAAAAGCTGATTGATGAACCGGAATTTCTGGTTCAGCGAAATACTCTTGTTCACGCTCTCGACCGGTGCCCGGTGAAACGCTTCGGCGACCGACGTCACCACCGGCGCATCGGCCTGAGCGGGCACGGCGGCCTCACGCAGCCGGTCATTGAGCGTTACCGGCCCGGCCGGTTCCGGTTCGGCGGAGAAACGCAGCCCGATAGCGGTTGGTACATCGTCGTTCTGCATGGGCTGCGCGGTGGGGGCTACTGGCTCCGGTCCGGCTCCCGGCTGACGGTCATTCAGGAAATGCGTACCGCCAACGAAATCCCCAGCGGAGGTACCATCGCTGAACAGAATACGCCCGAGGGATTCAGAATCCGGGGAATCGCCGGTGGTATCCGGAGGCAGGTTAATGGAGTCAGCGGTATTTTTCGGACTGTCTGACGGCGCAATCGCAATAATGGTCTGCATGGGTCCCGGCTCAACGGGGTCCAGCGAATCGTCAAAGAAGGACCGGGCCGGGGCATTCACCAGTTGATCGGGCACATGCGACCGCAGCAGTACGCCGAGGTCAAGAGGTACAGTGGCGGTAAACATGCTGACAAACTTATCGTACCGGTCGAGTTCGTGGCTGTGGTGAGCCAGCACTTCATCGAGGTAATTCAGGGCCTGATTGGTGTAGACGAACGGTTTACCATTCATGCGCTGCTCAATCGTAGCCGGAATTATTTTATGAATCTGCGTGAAGCGGGTTAGTTGTTTGGCGGCCGACGCGGTGAACGTAAATTCGGGCAGTTCCCGAAAAATCTCGTCGAAATAACCGCGCGGATCAAATAATAAACACAATGTTCGCCGGGCGGCATCGGCTAAAAGCGGTTCGAGGTGTTCGCGCCGAACCGCAATGTGCTGCGAGACAACGTTCATAAACGACCGCAGCGACTCCTCTACTTCGGGGTGCGCATAGTCGAAATAAGGGCTTCGGAACTTCTCCACGTCAGCCTTCCATTTCTCGAACAAGCTGTTGACGACGAACAGATTAACCTGCGCAATGGGCGTCAGGTTAAGGATTTGCTTACCGGTAATGACCGTGTGCTGCTGATAAAAATCATTCGCGACCCGGCGGGCATAGGCGCGACTGTATTCGGCAAGCGCGTTGGTATTGAACTTGTTCGACATCTTGAAAAGTCTTTCTTTTGTAAAGATATTTAATTCGGTGAACACCCGCTTTAGTGGTCTAAAATTTTTATCAAAGACTTATTTTCCAGTGAAAATCAGGTCAAACAGACACACAAAGCCATCCGGCCGACCCATAACGCACCAACTGAGATGTTTATTGAACCCACGCGCCGGCGCGAACCGCCCCATCTCCGCACGGGCTGGATCGAAGTAATCAGCGGTTCCATGTTCTCCGGCAAAACCGAAGAACTCATCCGCCGACTCACCCGCGCCCGCATTGCCCGGCTTAACGTAACCATCTTCAAACCGACATTGGATACCCGCTATCACGACGTTGACATTGTTTCGCACAATGCATCGGCCATCGGCTCAACCCCCGTGCCCGACGCCCGGTCCATTCTCTCCTTAGCCACCGACTGCGACGTGGTAGGGGTGGATGAAGCCCAGTTTTTCGACCACGAAATCGTAGCCGTCTGTAATGAACTGGCCAACAAGGGGCAGCGCGTCATTGTGGCCGGGTTAGACATGGATTTCGAGGGCAACCCCTTCGGCTGCATGCCCCACCTGTCGGCCATTGCTGAGTATGTTACCAAAGTTCATGCCATATGCGTTGTCTGTGGCGATATTGCCAATTACTCGTACCGGTTGGTGCCCTCTAAGGAGAAAGTGTTGCTCGGTGAGACGGAATCGTACGAAGCCCGTTGCCGCCGGTGTTTTCACCTCGGCCCCGACGCGCAGTCCCGCGAGTGGGTGTACGAACGAAACGGCGAACCGTATTAACTATACGTTTTTTCTCACCTTTACGCCCGGACCAACCGTATCCCTTCCGTCATGCCCGATTTTTCTACCATTAACCCCATTATTCTCTGGACGGTCGCCATTGTGCTGGTCCTGCTCCTGATTGCCCTCCTGCTGATTCGCTACACCCGGTCCAAGAGTCCGCTGGCCGTGGCTGAAGTATCACAGAACGGTTTGAAAATCAGCGTTAAATACTGTCAGCCGTATATGAAAGGCCGCACCATCTTTGGAAAAGTAGTGCCTTTTGGCAAGGTCTGGCGCACCGGGGCCAATGCCGCGACGATCATAACCCTCGACCGAAACGTGTTTGTGGCCGGTCAGCCGCTCAACAAAGGGAGTTATTCGCTGTACAGCATTCCCACCGAAACGGACTGGACGCTGATCTTCAACGGGCAGGTCGGGCAGTGGGGCGTTCGGTACAATCAGACGAAAGATGTTTTGCGGGCTACCGTTTCGACCCGTTCGTACCCGTCCGTAGCCGAGCAGTTTTTTATCAGTTTCGAGCCGCACCCCGACGGAACCGTTATGCTGATGACCTGGGAGGAGACGCAGGTGGTTGTACCGTTTAAAAAGCGATAGCCACCGTGCTTTCCGCTTATCAAAAGCCGGTTGGAAACGACTGGCTTTTTTGTGTATTTAGCTGGTAAATGTTCACTACCCCCACCGGCAGCGGCCGACCTTTATGAAACACCTTTCCCTGCTGGCTTTTCTAACCACCCTCACCAGTTTCGCCCAGCAACCGGCCCCACTCAGCCCGCGCATTGCCAATTACAAGATCGACGTGACGCTCGATACCGACCGGAAAACGCTGGCGGGCCGCGAAACGCTGACGTGGCGCAACACCTCGACGGACCTGATTCGAGAACTACAATTTCACCTGTACCTGAATGCCTTCCGCGACGAAAAATCGACGTTCATGCGTGAGTCGGGCGGGGAGTTGCGGGGCGAAGAAATTGACCGAAGCGGCAAAGATGATCCCTACGGCTCCATTGACATTGTCTCGATAAACCAGCGCGGCCAAACCGCCGTCCCTTCGGAATCGCTGACCCGACAACTCCGGTTCATTCAGCCCGACGACCGAAACCGTAACGACCGGACCGTGGTAAGGGTGCCGCTTACGAAACCACTGGCTCCCGGCGAAACCATCACCCTGGATATTGTTTTCAAGGCGAAGCTGCCCAAAATTTTTGCCCGCACGGGTTTCAGCCGCGACTATTTCCTGGTGGGGCAGTGGTTTCCCAAAGTTGGCGTCTACGAACCGAAAGGTGAACGTTACGCAAAACAGGGCCAATGGAACTGCCATCAGTTTCACGCTAATTCGGAGTTTTACGCGGACTATGGGGTGTACGATGTAAACGTTACCCTGCCGCTCAACTACCTCACCGGTGCCACGGGGTTGTTAACACAGGAGAAGAATAACGCCAACGGGACCAAAACGCAGCACTGGCACGCCGACGATGTAGTGGATTTCGCCTGGACGGCCTCGCCCCGTTTTCAGGTCGTAAACGATCAGTGGAAAAGCCCCACCGGCCACACCGTACGCATCCGTGCCCTGATGCAGCCGGAACATGGGCATCAGGCCGTGCGCAACATCAGCTCGGCAAAGGCTGCATTAGCTTATTTCGACAAGCACATGGGCCAATACCCGTTCCCAAACCTGACCATTGTTGACCCGCCGTTTCACGGAGCCGGATCGGGCGGGATGGAGTACCCCACGTTTATCACGGCGGGCGAAACCGTGTCGTTCCTGCCCAATAGTATTCGACTCCCCGAACTGGTAACGATCCATGAGTTTGGTCATCAGTACTTTATGCAGCTCCTGGCCAGTAATGAGTTTGAGGAAGCCTGGCTCGATGAGGGTTTCAACCAGTACTACGAAGGCCGGGTTGTGGACGAAACCTACGGTTCCCACTCGTCCGTAATCGACTTGTTTGGCTACCGAATGAGCGATTCCGAGTTTGCGCGTGATAGTTATGTTCACGTCATCAATCCCGGCTCGGGACCATCATTCGGCAATACCTGGCAGCTCCCCGACGGGCAGTATGGCACCCTGACCTACATGAAAACGGCTACCTGGCTGCGAACGCTGGACGGTTTGGTGGGTCGACCGGTGATGGACGAAATCATGCAGACCTATTTTATCCGCTGGCGGTGGAAACACCCCTGCGCCACCGATTTTATCGCCATCGTGAACGAGATTGTTCCCAAACGCCTGGGCAACCGCTACGGCCCGGATATGAACTGGTTTTTTGCGCAGGTGCTCTACGGCGATCAGGTCTGCGACTACGCCCTGACCTCGGTATCGAACAAAAAAGAGGGCACTAAATACGAGTCCACCATCCGCGTGGACCGGCTGGGTGACATGAAATTACCCGTAGAGGTACTGGTACATTTTGATAACGGCAGGGAGAAATTGATACGTTGGGACGGCCAGTCGGGCATGAAAACCATCAAACTCTCGCAGTCGGCGCGGGTGCTGTGGGCCAAAGCCGACCCGGCGCAGAAATTATACGTTGATAAAAACCTGAACAACAACAGCTTCACCCTCGAACCCACGTCGGCCCCGGCCGGAAGATACGCGGTTAAACTGATGTTCTGGATTCAGAACCTGATGCAATGGCTGGCCTGGCTGGCGTGAGGTAAACCATCAATCACATGAAGAATTTTCTACGAGCGTTTACCCTTACCCGTCAGTCTGCCCGGATTGTTTTGTGGATTTACGGCACCAATGCGCTATTGAGTCTGCTGATTCTACTACCTGCCTACGCCACGCTGGGAGCCGGGGCAGGCCACTCGATGGCCTTTACCCGGTTGCTGGATGGGTTCGATTACACCGTTTACAGCGATTTTATGGCAAAAAGCGGTGTTGCGGTTGATGCCTTGCTATCGGTAGGTCGTTGGCTTAGCATCCTGTGGTTGGTACTGAATGTGTTTCTGGCGGGTGGCATTCTGCTCCGGTTCGCGCAGCCGGGCGAACCCATTCGGGCGAGCACTTTTCTGGCGGGGTGTGCGCAGTATTTCAGTCGGTTTGCCGGGTTGCTGGGCGTCGTAATGTTGTTTTCCGGGTTGCTGTTCTTCATTGTGCTGCTGGTCGGAACGCTGGCCGGGGCGGCACTATATAACACCGTTACAGAACAGGAGTTGTTCTACGTCGGCATCGTCACCCTGATCGTCGGGGTACTCGTCGGAGCACTGGTGTTCTGTATCGGTGATTATGCCAAAGTGCTGCAGTTCCGGCAGGACGATCACAATCCGTTTCGGGCGTTTGGCCGGGCCGGGCGGTTTGTGCTGGCGCATCCGGGGCAAACGTTTGGTCCCTACCTGCTGCTCATCGCCATTGGTACGGCGTCGTTTGGGTTGTACTTTCTCATCGACGACCTGATCGGAATGCACAACTGGCCTACCATTATTATCCTGTTCGTGGTGCAGCAAGGTCTGATTGCGGCCCGAATTTTCCTGAAAGTGTGGAGCCTCGGAACGGCCTACACCGTTTCGACCGCGCTGATTCCCCCCACGACCAGACAAACGGCCATTTTTGTAGACCCGTCTCCCGAACCGATGGCTCCCACCGAACCCGTTGAACCGCCCACCAACCCAACTGTACATTCTCCGGGTGAGTGATAATTCCAATGCTGTTTTGCCCCGCGTTTTTGTAAACTTGCGGAACAATCTTTTCCTGTTTACCCGAATCGCTGCAACATGGCCGTGCCTACTTTACCCCTCGTTTCCAAGCCGAATTACAGGACATTATTCAGCCTGCCGGTAATCGTAGCCGCGCTGGGCTATTTCGTGGACATTTATGATCTGTTGCTGTTCGGCATCGTCCGCGTACCGAGCCTGCGCGACCTCGGCCTGAACGACGAACAGATTTCGCGCGTCGGGGCCAATATCATCAACTGGCAAATGGGCGGCTTGCTGCTGGGCGGCATTCTGTGGGGCATTCTGGGCGACAAACGCGGGCGGCTGTCGGTGCTGTTCGGCTCCATCATTACGTATTCCATCGCCAACATCGCCTGCGGGTTCGTAAACCGCGTGACGTTCATGGACCCAACTACGTACTACGCTATGATGCGGTTCGTGGCCGGTATAGGGCTGGCGGGTGAGTTGGGCGCAGGCATCACGCTGGTTTCCGAAGTATTGCCGAAAGAACTGCGGTCCATTGGCACCTCATTAGTAGCGGGAGTTGGGCTTTTTGGGGCGGTGGTGGCTTATTTTACGGTCGAATGGTTTAACTGGTCGACGGCGTTTTTCATTGGCGGCAGCATGGGTTTCGGGCTGTTGCTGCTGCGCATCGGCGTGATTGAGTCGGGCATGTATAAGAACATCACCGATCAGAAACACGTCGTCAAGGGCGATTTTTTCTCCTTTTTCACCAGCCGCGAACGGTTTGTGCGCTACCTCAAATGCATCGGCATCGGACTACCCACCTGGTTCGTGATCGGCATTCTGGCGACGTTCAGCAATGAGTTTGGGAAGGCATTTGGAATCGCTGAACCCATCAAACCCGGCTTAGCCATCATGTGGTGTTACGTCGGCTTATCCATCGGCGATCTGGCGAGTGGATTCATCAGTCAGGCCCTGCAATCGCGCAAAAAAGCGGTGGCCCTGCTCATGGGTTTTGCGCTGATTTTCGCCTTGGTTTACCTGTTTGCGGGCATTTCAAGCCCTACGGCTGTTTACGGGCTGTGCGTGGCAATGGGCATTGGGATCGGCTACTGGGCCATGTTTGTTACCATCGGGGCCGAGCAGTTCGGCACCAATCTCCGCGCTACAGCCGCTACCACCATCCCCAACATGGTACGCGGTACGGTTATTCTGATGACCAATGCGTTCAACACGCTGAAGCCCACATTAGCCACGATCAATGCGGGGGCTGTGGTCGGTCTGATCTGTTTCGCCATCGGTTTCTACGCCATCCTGACCAGTTCCGAAACCCACGGCAAGGATTTGAATTATCTGGAAGAGTAACACATTTAGCTGCACCGTCTACCCGTGTCTGACCTTACCCAACTGCTGTCCGTCATGCAGCAAATTATTCCGCTGAACGACGCTGAAGCCAGGGTGATCGGGCAGGTGTTTCAGCCGCTTCACCTGAGCAAAGGCGATTATTTTGTGCAGCAGGGGCAGGTATGCCGACAGGCTGGCTTTATCAACCAGGGTCTGCTTCGGTACTACATCAACCGCGACGGGGAGGAGAAAATTTACGACTTCGGCAAAGAGAACGACTTCACCTGCGACTACCAGAGTTTTCTGCCGCAGCAACCCTGTCAGCGGACTATTCAGGCTGTAGAAGACACCGATTTGCTGGTCGTTTCCCATGCTGATCTTCAACGAATCTTTACCGAACTGACCCACGGCGAACGCTTTGGCCGGTTGGTAGCCGAGCAACTCTTTGTGTCTACCATTGGTAAGGTTACTTCCCTTTATACCGACTCGCCCGAAGAGCGGTACCAGACCTTTATGCACCAGTACCCCACCCTGCAAACGCGTTTGCCGCAGTATTTTGTTGCCTCCTATGTGGGCGTGAAACCGCAGTCGCTGAGTCGCATCCGGGCGCGGTGGGCAGGAAAATTGTACTGATTCACTTCTTCACCTGAGTGAATGCAGGGGCATAAGCGCAGCCCGACCTTTGTGTCGCACTAACGCTTATGCATCATGCAAACCAATCAATTATCAACCCGCTCACTGGCCTTCTGGCTGAGCTTTCTGGTGGCCGCAGCCATCATTTTCATTGGCATTCGGTTCATTCTGTTTCCGCAAATCGGCGGTATTGGCTTCGGCATTCCGATCACGC
This sequence comes from Cytophagales bacterium, assembly GCA_038327655.1. Classification (GTDB taxonomy): domain Bacteria; phylum Bacteroidota; class Bacteroidia; order Cytophagales; family Spirosomataceae; genus JBBQLG01. Next base: position 15,400 of record JBBQLG010000020.1, on the reverse strand, counting down.
AGGACCTCTGGTATGGTCGCATCAAAGGCACCCGCGACATCGCGTCGGGCCTGCTGGTGCTTGGTATGTTGTGGTACCGCAATCCTATTTCGACGGCTATTGTCATAGGTATCGAAACGCTGATCCCCCTCGGCGACCTGACGCTGATTCTGACCCGTAATGGCCCGACCGATATTGAGCACATACTCATTCACGGCCTAACGGTGGTCTGTATGATCATCGTCACGGTGATGCTTTTGCGGTACGGCCGTCGGACCAACAACCCTAAAACCACCTGACCGATGTTCCTGCTCAGCGCTCGTTTACGTGCATTTTGTGGCCTTTCTGATCTACGTGGCCACGATGCTGATTCAGTGGGACCGCTCCGAAAAGCGAACCACGCGCTGGATGCTGGCCTGCGGCATTGTGCTATTGCTGACGGGTCTTTGATTGATTGCCTACCGATATCCGGCCATCAACTACTACAAAGTCATTCCTAAAATGGGCCTGCTGCTGCTCATCTCCGGCATAACGGCTGCCCACAGCGACGGGACCATGAGCCTGCTGGTTTGGCGCAGCTTACTGGGTCTGGCCTGATTGCCGCCTGGCGGGTAGCCTGAATAAGCTATTTGAGCAGATGTCTTGCTTTTTTGCTTATTTGGCGAACCGACTAATTTTCTGCCAATGCAAGCCCATCCCGATTCTACCCCGCTTTCGTACCGTCCGTTGTTCAGTCTGCCCGTACTGGTGGCGGCCCTCGGTTATTTTGTCGATGTCTATGACCTGCTGCTGTTCAACATTGTCCGGGTACCGAGCCTGACCGAATTTCACCTCAACGAACAGAGCATCTCATTGGTTGGCGGCAAAATCTACAACCACCAGCAGGCTGGGCTACTGTTGGGCGGCATTCTGTGGGGCATTCTGGGCGATAAACGGGGCCGGTTATCGGTACTGTTCGGCAGTATTCTGACCTACTCATTAGCCAACATTGCCTGTGGTTTCGTGCAGGACCCGTCGACGTATGCGCTGCTGCGGTTTGTGGCGGGTTTTGGTTTAGCGGGTGAGTTGGGAGCGGGCATCACGCTCGTGGCAGAAATTCTGCCGACCCGGTTGCGGAGTTACGGCACGTCGCTGGTGGCGGGCGTGGGCTTACTCGGCGCGGTCGTGGCTTTTTTCACGGTGAACCGCTTCGACTGGCGGACGGCGTATTTTATCGGGGGCGGTATGGGAATAGCCCTGCTGCTGTTGCGGCTTAGCGTATTTGAGTCGGGGCTATTCATCAACGTGAAACGGACCGCTGGCAGCCGGGGTAACTTTCTGGCCCTGTTTAGTCCCCGCGAACGGCTCTACCGCTACCTCCGCTGCATCGGCATTGCCTTCCCGACGTATTTTGTGATTGGTATTCTGGCCACGTTCGGCAATGAATTTGGGAAAGCGCTGGGCATCCCGGAGGCCATTCAGCCGGGCCGGTGCGTCATGTTCACTTACATCGGTGTGGTGGTTGGCGATTTACTAAGTGGGCCGTTTAGCCAGGAACTTCGGTCGCGCCGACGGGCTATCGGCATCATGATGGGCCTTACCCTACTTTTCGTGGTGATTTATCTGTACGGTGGTCTGAAAACAGCCGATGCGTTCTATACGGCCTGCGTGGGCATGGGGTTTGCTATCGGCTACATCGCCTTGTTCCTGACCGTCACCGCCGAATCGTTTGGCACCAACCTCCGCGCGACGGCCACCACCTCCGTCGCCAACAATGTCCGGGCGACGACACTGCTGACGATTCCGGCGTTTCAGATGCTCAAAGGCAGTTTTGGGGTAATTTCAGCAGCTTCGGTGATTGGGGCGGTTTGCTTCGCCATCGGGTTCTGGGCGTTGTCTGCAATGGGCGAAACGTTCGGCAGTGATTTAGCGTATACCGAAAAGTAAGGTCTGTGTTGCCGTAAATCCGCTGTTTCAACCGTTTCTCCAAACAGGCTGCGACACGGCCGGGAAAGATGTCTTTGTGCTGAACGCAAAAAACGGTTCACACAAAACAGACAGATCCTATGAAAACGCTTCTCACCTCCGCTAAGGCCCTTTTTATCGGGGCAAGTCTATTCGTCGTGTCGCCGATGATGGCACAAAGCAACCGTCAGGCAACGGCTTATTACCAGGAAAAGACCTTCGAGATTGGTGTATTTCCGGCAGCGGCTCCCTCGAAAATGTGGGTTCACGTGGATAAAAAAGGGCTGAACCGCCCGGTGCGCGTTGAACTACTTAACCAGCGGGGGCAGGTGCTGTCTACGGAATGGTATTCCAAAAAACAACCGGTCGTCTGCACCCGCTTTGACCTCAGCGCGGTGGGCGACGGCATTTACACCTTCCGCATCACCGATGGTCAACAGACTCAGGAACGCACCTTCAAACTCGCCACTCCCGGCTTTGAAGAACAGTTACCCAAACGCCTGATTACCATGAGCGAACCGGTAACGATTTCGGATAGAGTGGCGAATTGAGTTGACGTCACGGCCGCTTCCCAAACCAGGGCCGGGCCTGCTCGAGTTGACCCGCCAGCCGGAACAGCGTTGCTTCATCGCCAAGTTTGGCGGTGAACATCGTTCCAATGGGCAAGCCCGGACTGGATGGCCCGTCCGCCGACCAGTGCAGCGGTACCGACATCGAGGGTTGCCCCGTCATGTTGGCAACTACCGTAAAGGCGATGTAGCCCAACGACCGTTCGGCGAGGTCGTTGACCGTTTTGGTGCCGCTGAGAAACTTCAGACCGCCCAGCGAGTCGACCAATTTGAGCAGCCGCACCTCCGACGCCGTATTCTGAAACGTCCCGATTTCGATGGGTGGGCGGGGCAAGGTTGGGGTCAGGAAAATGTCGTACGTTTCGTGGAGCCGACCCATTGTCCGGTTCAGGGTGTTCCAGCGTCGTTTCTGAAAGGCATAGTCAGCCGCCGAAAAGCCTTCCGCCAGCCGGGCCTGCGCCCAGGTGTTTAACTCAACATCGTCGCGCCGGGCGGGTCGGCCGAGGTAAGCACCCAACTCGCGGAGCGTCGCGGCTGTTTCGCCCAGCACCATCGTAAAAAAGGCCTCGGTCAGGATGGTTTTATCGTAAGGCAGCGGAATTTCCTCAACGGTATGGCCTAAGCTTTCCAGCAACGTGGCCGCATCGCGCACCGCACGCACACATTCGGAATCGACGGTTTGCGACGGCATAGGCGTTTGGGTGCAGAACGCAATCCGCAACCGACCCGGCTCGCGGCTTACTTCATCGGCAAACGGTCGTTCGGGTGCGGGCAGAAAATACGGATCACCCGGCATGGAACCGGCCGTGCAGTCCAGCAGAGCCGCGCTGTCCCGCACCGACCGCGTAACGGCATGGCTCACCACCGCGCCACCCCACATTTCGCTGAATTTCGGCCCCAGCGTACTCCGCCCGCGCGACGGTTTCAGGCCAAACAGCCCGCAACACGAGGCCGGTATTCGGATGGAGCCGCCCCCATCCGATGCCGTTGCCGCTGGCACAATGCCGGATGCGACCGCTACCGCCGACCCGCCACTCGATCCACCCGGCGAATGGGTTTGTTTCCAGGGGTTTCGGGCCGGGCCGTACAACGTCGATTCGGTGTAGGGCGTCAGGCCAAATTCGGGCGTGTTGGTCTTGCCGAAGAAAACCAAACCGGCCTTTTTTAATCGCTTGACGGTCTCGCTGTCCGTTGGGGAAACATAGTTTTGGTAGCCCCGGCAACCGGATTTAAGCGGAGTATCGGCCCACTCCAGTTCCAAATCTTTCAGCAAAAACGGCACGCCCGCGAAGGCTCCGGTGGCCGGAACCTGATGCACCATTTCGCGCCCCTTATCGTACAAGGGCGTCACGATGGCGTTTAGTTGGGGATTAACGGCCTCGGCGCGGGCAATGGCAGTTTCTAATAGTTCGGCGGCCGAAACGTGGCCCTTTCGGACCAGGTCGGCCAGGGCTGTAGCGTCATGCTGTACGTATTCGTCGAAAGGAATCGGAGTGATGGAAGTGGTCTGCATAGAGATCGATAAGCTATCCAAACCTATGTAAATTTTTCCACTAAAAGCGCAACACGGTCTTTCTACCGCATTGGTGCCAAAGCCACGGCAATTTTGGAATCGGCGGTGCCGTAATACAGGAACCACCGGCCTTTAAACGGCACCATTCCTTCCAGAAAGCAGACGTTGTTTATCTGACCCACTATCTCATACGGCTGATCGGGCTTGATAAAATAAGAATCTGACCGGTCTACTAATTTGGTTGGGTCTGCGGCATCGAACAGCATTTGCCCACCGGCATACGTACCGTCGGGCAGGGCCTGATCACCGTTTTCGACTTCATTCATTCCGTTGTAAATCAGTACGATACCGGCGGATGTCAACAAAGCGGGCGGGCCGGGTTCGAGCACCTGATAATCAAATTTGCCGGGCCGAAATTCAGCCGCTGCCGTCAGCTTACCGTTCTTGGCTTCCAGTGGTTGCCAGTGAATCAGGTCTGTCGAGGTAGCCATGTACAGTTGCTGCTTATCACCCCAGTACATCCAGTAGTTATCCCCAATTTTTTGTGCGACCAACCGGCTACCGACCCGCTTACAAACAATCGACCCCGATTTCGACCAGCTATTCCGGTACTTGCCGTTATCGAACTGATCGAAAACCAATCCGTGCTTAGTCCACTTCACCAAATCCTTCGAGGTCGCTACGCAGAGCCGGGCTTTATCGCCGTCGTAGGCCGTGTAGGTCATCACGTACACCCCGTTGACGCTTTCGACAATACGCGGGTCTTCGCAGCCACCCTCCCACTCGTAGGTTTTCAGGTCGTCGTTGTCGGGGTAAAATACGGGTTTGGACTGCCGCTTGAAGTGAATGCCGTCCGAGCTAATGGCCAGCCCCAGGCGTGACGTACCGGCGAATTTACCCACCAGATCTTCGGCACGGTAAATCATATACACCTTACCATTGCGCACTACAGCCGCCGGATTAAACACGTCTTTCTCTTCCCATCGCACGGTTTCGCCCCGCACCGGGCAGGCAAACGTGGTCGTTGACTTCGCGTTCAGAATAGGATTCGCCTTGTTCTGTTTCTGGAACGGCCCAAACATCCACGGCTTCTCCACGCCAACCGGTGTTTGGGCCGTTGAGACTTGACTTGAAATCAGTAATGAGAGAAAAATGAAGAGAAAACGAGGGTTTGGTTTCATTAGGAAAGGAATAGATTTACGAATAGGATTAGTTGCCTTCACCCCCACCCAGCCACAACGCCCGTTGCGCTCGTGCGGCTTCGTCATTTATTTCGTGAAGCAGGATACCGCCGGTTTCGTCGTAGGTGATGGTTAAGCCAACGAACGCCAAATAACCGTTGAGCAGCGTTTCGAGTGGGGCATTGCCGAAAATACAGGTCTCGTAATACCAGTCCAGCGATTCGTCGGCCACTTCTTCGATAATATCGTAATAATCCGCCAGCGTATAGCCCACGAACGGCTTACCGAACCGCTGCCACATCAGCCGCATCACATCGTCCAACGAACGGACGTGTCCTGTTTTTCGGCGCAGGTGCAAATCTAAAATGAGCGCGACGATGGCTCCCTTATGGTACACGGACACTTTACGGTCCGGTACGCCCCGTTCGTAGCCATCGAGCCACAAATCCCACGACGACTCAGTGAGTGACTGCACTGCGCGGCCGCTTACCTCGAAATGGCGTTTAAGCATCACGTGCAGCTCTTTCAAGTACCCCGCATCGTCGAATACACCCGACCGGCGCAGCATCAGATCACCGTAGTAAGTCGTTACACCTTCGGCCACGAAACAGGTAGCGAAGTAATTTTCGCGGGTGAAATCGTAGGGCAACAACTCCACCGGCCGGATGCGGATGATATTCCAGGCGTGAAACAACTCGTGCGACGACACCCCCAGCCAGTCCTGATACAAGCCCTCGCCCTCATCATTCGGCCCCAGGACCAGCACCGTCGAGTTGCGATGCTCCACGCCATGATAGTACGGTGTCGATAAGATAATCGTCAGAAAATGATAGTCCCGTTCGGGAAACTCGCCGTAGAGGGCAAGCTGCGTAGCCGAAAACCGGCTGAAATCGCGGATCACCCGGTCGCGGTTCGGCACGATGTTTCCCTGCACCCATACGTTGAACGCTACGCCCTGCACATCGTACTGAATGCGCTGCAAGTCGGGCGAGGCAATCAGCGGACTATCAACCAGTTCGTAAAAATCACTCGCCCGCAGGGTTTTCGGGCCGGTTTGGGTCAGGCCGCAGGCAATCAGCCAGTCGTCGGGAATGGCCAGATCAACGGTGCATTCGTCGTCGATGTGTCCTTCGGCGTAGAGACACAGGTTCACGAAATTGACGTACAACATGGCACCGGTCAGCGGGTCATTCGTCACGAAACTACTGCCCGCATTGACCACGTTGCTGAAATACCGGTAGCGCACAATAACCTCCGCAACGCCAGCCGTCTGCACCAGCCAGCGGTCTTTCGTCAGCTTTCGGAATGGCAGTGAGTTGTCTTGCTCATCAAACACCCCGAACCGTTGAATATTTTTGGCAAAATGCTGTAGTTCGTAGCGACCGGGCCGCCAGGCGGGCAACTGAAATTCGACGTCGGTCTGATCGGCGGACAGCGTCAGGCGGCATTCAACGTCGATGTAATGAGAAGCCGGGTCGGCCGACGAGAGCAAATAATGCATAGGCAATGGGAAAATCCTGCCTAAACTACTCACAAAGGGCCGGGTTGGTTCAGCGAACTGCGTAACTCACTATCCGTTAGCGGAAAAAGTGAACGCGGGGTTGCTAAACTATTCTGGTTTTCCTACCTTTGCGCACTCATTTTGAATTCAGCCATCTCATAGTGGATTACATAGCATGAAAAGAACATTTCAACCGTCGAACCGCAAGCGGAAAAACAAGCACGGCTTCCGCGAGCGCATGGCCACTGCCAATGGCCGCAACGTATTGGCACGTCGTCGCGCCAAAGGCCGCTGGAAACTGACCGTTTCCGATGAGAAAAAGGGTAACCGGTTCAAAGTGTAGTCATTAGTCGTCGGTCGATAGTCGTCAGGGAGTTTCACTAACGACTGTTTACCAACCACTGCCGACTATGAAATCGACCTTTACGAAAGCCGAGCGGATTACCAGCCGCAAGGTCATCGACCAGTTATTTAAAAAAGGTAGTACGGATGGAAAGCAAAACGCGGCCCGGACGTTCTACCTTTTTCCGTTTCGACTGCTCTATCTATCTCCTGAGCCAGACGCTACGGGCCCGATTGTCCTCCCAATTCCTGGCCAACCCGCCCTGCCGGCCATTCTGATTACAGTCTCCAAGCGCAACTACAAACGGGCTGTTGACCGGAACCGCATTCGCCGACGCATCCGCGAAGCTTACCGCCTGCATAAATCGCTACTGTTCGGTACGGACAACAAACCAAAAACGCCACCCGCGTACATTACCTTTATTTATACCGTCAAGACCGAAATTTCGTTTGATGAGATAGAAAAAGGTATGAAATTAGCCTTGTCGAAAATCAGTTAGTCGGACTGCATTTTCAGTGGCCACCACCCTCAACATATTGATTTTATGCACCTTCGTAAACGCACGCTTATTGCGGCTTCGACCGTACTACTGGCAGGCAGTCTTGGCTTTCTGTCGTTCAAAACCGACGACCGGCTGTTCGAAATCGCCCGCAACCTCGACATCTACGCCACACTGTTCAAAGAGCTGAATATGTATTACGTGGACGAGATCAATCCCAACCGGATGGTCAAAAACAGTATCGACGCCATGCTGAAGCAACTCGATCCGTACACGAACTTCTACGCCGAAGACGAGATTGAGGACTACATGACCATGACGACCGGCCGCTACAATGGCATCGGCGCACTGATCGGTACCCGGCAGGACAAAAGCGTTGTGCTGATGATTTACGAAGGAACCCCCGCCGAAAAATCGGGACTCCTGATTGGTGATGAAATCCTGAAAATAGATGGGGTCGACATCAAAACCCGTCGGGATGCCGATACGGGCAAGTTATTGAAGGGCCAAAACAATACCGCCGTAAAACTAACCGTGAAGCGGTATTGGGCCAAAGACCCGGTCGAAATCAGCGTGATTCGCGATGTGGTGAAAATGACCAACGTACCCTACTACGGGATGCTCAACGACGAGGTTGGCTACATCGACCTGAAAGATTTTACGGGAACGGCCTCGCGTGAGGTGAAGCAGGCGTTTATCGAGTTAAAGGGAAAGGGTATGAAAAAACTTGTGCTTGACGTGCGCGAGAATCCGGGCGGATTGCTGAACATGGCCATCGACATCTCGAATATTTTCATCCCCAAAGATGCCGAAGTGGTGACGACGAAGGGTAAAGTGACGGAGTGGAATAAGACATACACCGCCCTCAGTCCACCGGTTGACACGGAGATGCCCTTAGTCGTGCTGACTAATAGCCACAGCGCGTCGGCGGCCGAAATCGTGGCCGGTGTGTTGCAGGACTACGACCGGGGCGTGTTGATTGGTCAGCGCAGTTTCGGTAAGGGATTAGTGCAGACCACGCGGGAATTGTCGTTCAATACAAAACTGAAAATCACGACTGCCAAATACTACATTCCGAGTGGTCGCTGCATTCAGGCCATCGACTACAGCCACCGGAACGCGGACGGCAGCGTGGGTAAAATCGCCGACTCCCTGCGGACGGCGTTCAAAACCAAAAACGGCCGGGTGGTGTACGACGGTGGGGGTGTCACACCCGACATCGCTGTTGAGCCGATGACTCTGTCGTCCGTGACGCAAATCCTGACCGGCAAGGGCCTGCTCTTCGATTACGCCGTGAAATACCGGCACGATCACCCGACAATCAAGCCTGCCCGCGAGTTCCGCTTAACCGACGCAGAGTACGCTGATTTTGCCAAATGGCTCGGCGACAAAGAGTATGACTACACCACGCAGGTGGAGAAAGATTTGAACACGCTCGAAGCCTCGGCAAAAAAAGAGAAGTATTTCGATCAGATTCAGGATCAGTTCAAATCGCTGAAAACAAAGATGTCGCACAGCAAAGACGCTGATTTGATGACGTTCAAGCCCGAACTGAAATCGTTGTTGGAGCAGGAAATCGCCGGCAATTATTACCTGCAAAAGGGCCTGAAAGAAAACAGTTTCGGTACCGACCAGGATCTGAAAGCGGCCCTCGACCTGTTCAAAGACATGAACAAGTACAATTCGATTCTGAAAAAGAAATGATTTGGTGAGGAAAGGGGAAAGCGGTGGTTTGTCATCCTGACGGAGGAAGGATCTTAGCGATTAGGTAGCCAAGATTCTTCGTTCCTCAGAATGACAAACCACCGCTTCCCCTTTCCTGCCTCCTCTTTTCTTCCCCCTTCCTCTATGCTCCTGCTCTCCCTCGACACCTCAACCACCGTTTGTTCCGTGGCGCTGCACCAAAACGAAGTGCTGCTGGGGTGCTATGAACTCTTTACCGAGCGTACGTCATCGGCCATGCTCACCACGCTCATCGGCGATTTAGTCCGGCAAACCGGCCACGAACTGAGCGCGTTGGATGCCATCGCCGTTGCCAAAGGACCGGGTTCGTACACCGGTTTGCGCATTGGCGTTTCCACAGCGAAAGGGCTTTGTTTTGCGTTGGAGAAGCCTTTGTTGGCCATCAACACGCTGCTCGCCATGACGGAACAGATACGGGCATTCATAAAAAAACCAGCTCTGTTATGCCCGATGATCGACGCCCGGCGGATGGAAGTGTACTGCGCTCTGTACGATGCCGATGGTACTGAAGTGATGCCGACTACCGCGAAAATCATCGACGGGGATTCCTTTGCCGATCAATTAGCGACGACCGAAATTGTGTTTTTTGGCGATGGGGCCGCTAAGTGTCGGGAAAGCTTAGCCAACGTGCCGAATGCTATTTTTCTGGAAACACCGGTTTTACCATCGGCCCGTACGGTTGGTCAGTTAGCGGCTGTTGCGTTCAGTGCCGGTGAATTCGAGGATGTGGCTACCTTTGAGCCGTTTTACCTCAAAGATTTCATGGTGGCCAAGCCCAAAAAGGCTTACTTAGGTTAATCGTCTATGCCTGCTCTCGACCCCGATCTGAAAAAAGCGATCATCCACATGCCCGAAAAGGAGAAGGATAAACTCCTGCTCCGGCTCGTGACGAAAGACGCCGTCCTGACCGAAAAACTCTACTTTGAACTGGTCGAAGAACGCTCAACCATCGACGAACGCCGGACGATTATTCGGGACTATACGGATCGGGTCGCCCGGCTCTACCAGGACACGCCGGGTTGGGTGATGATGGATATGCGGTCGGTGAGCGGCTACATTACGCGGCATGTTAAAGTAACAAAAGATGCTTACGGTGAGGTCGAACTGAGCCTGTACATGCTGAACAGCTTCTACGACCACCACTTTGACCAGCTTCGTCACTACGACCGCCACTCCGACAAAGCCGCACAGTACATCGCCAAACGTGCCGATCAACTCCTGAAAAAGCTGTACAAACTCGACCCCGATTATTACTTAGAGTTTGAGAACGACGTCAACCGGATGCTCAGCAACATCTACAAGTCCTGCGCGCAGCACTACGCCCGGCAATTGGACCTGCCGCATAGCTGGTCGGCCTGACGTGTCTGAGTAACGGTGTAACATTCCGGCCTGGGGGGCGTTGTTTGAGGAACACAACGCAGCACAACAATCATGGCCCAAACCGTACTCCTGACCGGTGGCACCGGTACCATTGGCAAACGCCTGACCGAATTACTGCTCGAACAGGGCTTTCGGGTATCGCATCTGAGCCGCTCCAACACCGCCGTTCCCAACGTTGACACGTACACCTGGGATATCAAAAACGGGCAGATCGACCCCACCGCCATCACTACTGCCGACCATATTATTCACCTCGCCGGCGCGGGCATTGCCGATGAACGCTGGACCGACGAGCGGAAACAGGAGATTATCGACAGCCGCACAAAGTCAGCCGATTTGATTGCCGGAGTGCTGAAAACCACCACACACCACGTCAAAAGTTTCATTTCGTCGTCGGCCATTGGCTACTACGGGGGCGACACCAAAGACCGGCCCATGGTGGAAAGTAGTCCGGCGGGCAGCGATTTTCTGGCGCAGGTGACGCGGCAATGGGAACGCTCCGCCGACCAAATCACAGCCCTCGGCATTCGGACGGTCAAAATCAGAACCGGTGTGGTACTCACAATGGCGGGCGGTGCCTTACCTAAACTCGTTCAGCCTCTGAAGCTGGGCGTCGGCGCACCCATCGCATCCGGACAGCAGTACATTTCCTGGATTCACCTCGACGATATTTGCCGCATCTACCTGAAAGCCTTGACCGACGAACGCTGGCAGGGTGCTTACAACGGCGTAGCACCCGGTCCGGTGACGAATGAAAAACTCACCCATGCCATCGCCGAAGCCATTCACCGCCCCATCATCATTCCGCGCATACCGGCTTTTGCCATCAAACTACTCTTCGGCGAATTAGCCATCACCGTGTTGGGCAGCAGTTTAGTTCTGAACAAGCGCATCAAAGACGAAACAGACTTTTCGTATAGCTTCCCGGATTTAAAAAAGGCACTGGCTGATTTACTGGAGTAGCTTCTTGGTTAAACCAAAAATTTTACCCTAAAAACGCAACTACCCAAACCGGCTTCTCTATATTTGTCTACTAATCGTATGCACGCATACTAATTTCAGCAAACTCATGGCCGAAGCCTTCATTTATGATGCCGTCCGAACACCCCGTGGCCGGGGTAAAAGCGATGGATCTCTGCACGATGTGCAGCCCATCCAACTCCTGACCAGCGTCCTCCGCGAGCTCCGCGACCGCAATAACCTCGACACGAGTTTAGTAGACGACGTAATTATGGGCTGCGTAACACCCATCGGCGAACAGGGTGCCGACATTGCCCGCACCGCCGTGCTCGAAGCCGGATACGCCGAAACCGTCGCGGGGGTGCAGCTTAACCGCTTTTGTTCGTCGGGTCTGGAAGCGATGAACATGGCAGCCGCCTACATCATGTCGGGTCAGGTCGATGCTATTGTGGCCGGTGGCGTCGAATCCATGTCGCGGGTGCCGATGGGGGCCGACGGTGGGGCACTTTTCATGAATCCGCAAATTGTGGCCCGGCACAACATCATTCCGCAGGGCATTTCGGCCGATTTGATCGCTACCCGGCACGGCTATTCACGCGCCAATGTGGATGCGTTTGCGGCTGAGTCGTACCGTCGGGCCGTGGATGCGCAAGCCAACAACCGTTTCCACAAATCGCTGGTGCCGCTAAAAGATGACATCGGGTTGACCGTTCTGGACCGCGACGAAGGTGTCCGGCCCGGTACGACAGCGGAGAGTCTGGGCAAACTAAAACCGGCCTTTGAGATGATGGGACAAATGGGTTTGGACGCGCTGGCAATGCTGAAATACGCCGATATAAGCAAGATTAACCACGTTCACCACGCGGGTAACTCGTCACAGATTGTCGATGGTGCGGCTGGTGTTCTGATCGGCAGCAAGGAGTTTGGCGAGAAAACGGGCCTTAAACCCCGCGCGAAAATTCGGGCGTTTGCCATTATTGGTTCGGAGCCGACTATCATGCTCACCGGCCCGATTCCGGCCACGCACAAAGTTCTCCGAAAAGCTGGGTTGAGTATCAGCGACATCGACCTTTTTGAAGTCAATGAAGCGTTTGCCGCCATTCCGATGCTGTTTATGGACGAATTTGGCGTAGACCATAGTCAGCTTAATGTAAACGGCGGGGCTATTGCATTGGGCCATCCGCTGGGCGCAACGGGTGCTATCATCTCAGCCACGTTACTCGACGAGTTGGAACGCACCGGCAAACAATTCGGCTTGTCGACGCTCTGCATCGGGGGCGGCATGGGCATCGCCACCATCTTCGAGCGGGTGAATTAATTAAGTTAAACAAGTTTGTAGTTTGTGGTTCGTAGTTGCCCGCTGCCGTTTGTGGTTGCCGCAACTACGGACTACGAACGGCAGCGGCCGACCGTCACGAACTATAAACTCCCTATGGAAATCAACTATTCAAGACAAGATAACATCGCGGTGATTCGCTGGAATATGATCAGCGCACCGATGAACGTCCTTAACTCCGACTCCATTCCGGCATTTGAGGGCGCGTTGAAACAGGCCTATGCCGACGAAACGGTTACCGGCATCATCATTACGTCTGACAAACCCGAATTTGTGGCCGGTGCAGACTTAAAGATGATTCTGCGCAACAACGACAAGGCTCCCGTCGAAATGCTGAAGGTCACCACCGAACTGAACCGGATCTTCCGAACGATGGAAACGTGCGGTAAACCGGTGGTGGCGGCTATCAACGGTACGGCATTGGGTGGCGGTTACGAAATCTGTTTAGCCTGCCATCACCGCATTGCCTTAGAGTCATCTAAATCGCAGATTGGTTTGGTCGAGGTGACCATCGGCCTGTTGCCGGGCGGGGGCGGTACACAGCGTTTGCCCCGGATGATTGGCATGGAAGCGTCGTTGCCGTTGCTGCTCGAGGGCAAAAAAGTCAGTCCTAAAGAAGCCCTATCGCTCGGTGTGGTCGATGATTTAGCCGCGACACCCGCCGAGTTGATGGAGAAAGCCCAACGCTGGATTCAGGCCAACCCCTCACCGTTACAGCCGTGGGATGAGCGCGACAAAAAGACGGGTAAGATTATCGGTAAAGACAACGTCAAAATACCCGGTGGCAATGTACAGACGCCGGTTGGTGCCCGGATTTTTGGGGCGGGAACGGCAATGGTCATGGACAAAACCAAAGGCAACTACCCGGCTCCTCTCGAAATCTTAGGCTGCGTGTACGAAGGCTTACAGGTCAACATCGACCGGGCAATCGTGATCGAAGCGCGGCACTTTGTGAAAGTAGCGACCTCGAAAGTGGCTAAGAATCTCATTCAGACCATGTTTCTGGGCATGAATGAGGTGAACAAGGGGGCCAGTCGGCCCAAAGACCAACCCAAAACTGATGTCAGGAAAGTGGGTATTCTGGGCGCAGGGATGATGGGTGCGGGCATTGCCTACGTATCGGCGCAGGCCGGTATCCAGGTCGTGCTGAAAGACGTATCCCTTGAAGCCGCCGAGAAGGGGAAAGACTATTCGCGGAACCTGCTCAAAAAAGGCGTCGAGCGCGGCAAGGTCGATCCGCTTAAGGTGGATGGGCTGCTGGATCTAATTACCGCCACGGACCAGTACGCCGACATGCAGGGGTGCGACCTGATTATCGAAGCCGTTTTCGAGAACCGCGACCTGAAAGCAACGGTGACCAAAGAAGCCGAACCCATGCTCACGGCAAACGGCAATCCAGCCCGGGGCGTTTTTGCCTCGAACACCTCTACGCTGCCCATCACCGGGTTGGCGCAGGCATCGGCGAAACCCGAAAACTTCATTGGTCTGCACTTCTTCTCGCCGGTCGATAAAATGATGCTGGTGGAGATCATCATTGGTCAGCAAACGTCCGATTACGCGCTGGCCGTGGCGATGGATTACGTGCGCAAGATTCGAAAAACGCCGATTGTCGTCAACGATTCGCGTGGTTTCTACACGTCCCGCGTGTTCGGAACATACACCTCGGAAGGCATGGAACTGCTGAAAGACGGCGTCAACCCGGTGCTGATCGAAAACGCCGGGCGCGATGCCGGCATGCCCGTTGGTCCGCTGGCCGTTACCGACGAAGTAGCGCTGGATCTGGTGAACAAGATTGCCAGCCAGTCAATTAAAGACGGCGTCCTGACCGAAAGCGATACCAGTTATCAGGTCAGCAAAATGTTTATCGAACTGGGCCGCGTGGGTAAAAAAGGCAAAGCCGGTTTCTACGAATATCCTCCAGCGGACGGCGCAGAAGGTGGTAAAAAGTTTTTATGGCCCGGTCTGGCCAACTTGTTTCCCGTTTCGGCCGAGCAACCCAACGTGGACGAAGTGAAGAAACGGCTGTTGTATCGACAGGTACTCGAGACGATTCGCTGCGTGGAAGAAGGCGTCCTGCGTACCAAACTCGATGCCGACATTGGCTCTATTCTGGCGTGGGGCTTTCCGGCGTACACGGGTGGTACGCTGTCGTTCGTCGATTTTGTGGGTGAGCAGACGTTCGTGAGTGAATGCGACCGTTTGGCCGATACTTACGGCGAGCGGTTCCGGCCAACCGAAAAACTGCGAAGTATGGCCACCTCCGGCGAAGGCTTTTTCGCCAAACCACAGCCAGCCGAAGTTGTTTGACCACTTAGCTTGACTTTAGCCCTACGCGGCCCAAGCTAATGCGTTCTGCCATAGCTGATACTGGTGTTGGTTCATTTTTACGTGTATAACCTCTGAAGCGGATGTGCAAAAATTCGTTTCCCGCCATAAACACGTTCGTACACAG